>JACZKN010000212.1 GCA_014859985.1 Candidatus Krumholzibacteriia bacterium
GGCTGTGGCGGCGGGTGGTTTCGGTGGTGCCGGGGGGGATGGCTTCGCGGTGGCGTTTGCGGTAGCTGGGGGCGCGGGGATCGGGGTAGAATACCGGCGTGCCCTTAGGGAGGATGGCATGACGACGTTCTCCAAGGGTCAGCGCCTGGTCTGGTTAGGTACATGGTGAAGCAAGCGTTCGTGGTCTGTACGATTCTAGCGGGTGGCTTGCACGCCGCCGCCTGGGGCCAGGCTATTAGTGTTGAATATGACCTCAACGTACCAGCAGCCAGCACATTGGAAGATCTTGCAGGGGTGGAATTCGATGCCGAAAGCGACTTCGCGCTTAGGCTGGGATTCCTGACGAAGAACTATGCGTCGAGTGAGGCGCGCCACCGGTGGAGCATCTTTATTGGCTTCCAGGCCCTGAGGACGACGGTTTATTCAGACCCTCCTGTTCAAGCGAAATACGCGGCAAACTCGATAGAGATAGGCCATGACTGGCTTGTATGGAAGAGTCGGCGGGTTGGCATATCCCTCGGGGCGTCGGGTGGACTGGTGTTTATGAAAGAAAGGGATCCTGATCCGGATCCCTGTTATGGAGAATCCTGCTGGGAACCGTCTTCCGGGGGCCAGCTGTCTCTCTATTCCAAATTGGAGTTCCCGATATCGGCGAAGATCGGACTCATGGCCGGGGTTCGCGGGTGGGTGCTTAGCCGGAGTGGCAGCGCGATGTTCCGGCTCGATCAGGGGCCAATAGTATCTGTTGGCGTTCAGTTTATTGGGTAATCGTCTTGCGGGTGAGGTAGACTTCTGACGAGAGCTTCCGGCCGACGAACCCGGTCGTCACGCCCCGTGCGGGGTAGTCATCGACAATTGACCATTCAGCAGTCCGCCCATCTCGGAGTGGACCCGTCGCCATGGGACTCTTGACCTTCAGCCTCAACGTCACCCTCGACGGTTGCGTCGACCACCGCGAGGGCATCGCCGACGACGAGACGCACGCGTTCTTCACCCGCCTCCTGGACGAGGCGGGGGCGATGCTGTGGGGCCGCGTCACCTACGAGATGATGGAGAGCTACTGGCCGGCGGTCGCCCGCGGCGACGAGCAGGCGCCGCCGGCGCTGCGCGAGTGGGCGGTCAAGCTGGAGGCCAAGCCGAAGTACGTGGTGTCGTCGACGCGGACGGACTTCCCGTGGACCAACAGCCACCGCATCGCCGGCGACCTGCGCACGGGCGTGCAAAAGCTCAAGGACGCGACCCCTGCCGGCGTGCTCCTCGGCAGCGGCAAGCTCGCGACCGGGCTGGACCGGCTGGATCTGATCGACGAGTATAGGTTCCTCGTCCACCCCAGGATCGCCGGGCACGCCCGACCCTGTACCAGGGCGGGCTGCCCGGCACGCGGCGGCTCGAGCTGGTCTCGTCGACGCCGCTCCGCAGCGGCGCGGTCGCCCTGCACTACCGGCGCGCGCGCGGCTGACAACGGGTTGGTGCGTTGGTGCCCTGCGCGGCCCGCCGCTGATCCAGAGCGATTGAAGTACCAGGAACTTGAGCGGCGCAACACTGGGAGCGCCCAGGCTGTGATGCTGTGTACTTCAAGGCAAGAAACTGCTATTCTGGGAGGCAGGGCTGTAGCACCGGGAGGGTGACAGGTGGAATCCATTGCAGTTGATAAACTTGTGGAGATTTGTCGGGCGCACGGCACCCGTCGGGTGTCCCTCTTCGGTTCGTTCGCGCGTGGTGATGCTGGACCCGAGAGTGACGTCGATATTCTCGTCGAGTTCGAGCGCCCTACCGGCCTGCTGGCATTCGTAAGGCTGGAGCGCGAACTTGCGGAGACGCTGGGACGGCCGGTTGACCTTCTGACCGAAGAGGCGATCAGCCACCATCTTCGCGACGAGATCATGCGGTCGCGGCAGGTCGTCTATGAAACCGCGGGATAATCGACTCTACTTGCAGCATATGCTCGAGGCTATCGCCACCATCGACGAGTATTTGGCCGATGTCGACGAAGCGGGTTTCCAGAAGTCCAGCCTGCACCAGGACGCTGTCATCCGTCAGATTCAGATCATCGGCGAAGCTGCGAAACGGGTTTCGTCCGAAGTTACTTCCCGGTTTCCCGAGGTTCCCTGGCGGGACATCGCCGGTATGCGAGATAAGCTGGTCCATGATTACTTCGGCGTCGACGTGGGGATGGTATGGACGACAGTGGTCGAAGACCTTCCTGCGTTGGCGCGCCAGCTGCCGGAGGTCCTCGATAAGCTGTAACCAGTGACTTCTAATGCTTTTGAGTCAAGGGAGCCTTCCCCAATGGACATCCCGCGGATCTTCACGATCACCGAATCCGCCCACCGCATCCACGACCCGTTCTCGCCCGCGAAGCTCGCCACGCTCGGCGCGGCGCTGCGCCTGGAACCGGGGGCCAGGGTGCTCGACCTCGGCTGCGGCTCGGGGGAGATGCTCTGCACCTGGGCGCGCGACCACGGCATCGTCGGCACCGGCGTCGACCTGAGCGAGCTGTTCACCCGGCAGGCGAAGCTCCGTGCCGAGGAGCTCGGCGTCGCCGACCGGGTCCGGTTCATCCATGGCGATGCCGCCGGCTTCGTCCTGGACGAAAAGGCCGACGTCGCGGCCTGCGTCGGCGCCACCTGGATCGGCGGGGGCGCCGCCGGCACGATCGAACTGCTGGCGCAAAGCCTGCGCGGCGGCGGCATCATCCTCATCGGCGAGCCCTTCTGGCGGCAACTGCCCCCGACGGAGGAGGTCGCCAAGGGGTGCGGCGCCGGCTCGGTCGCCGATTTCCTCGTGCTGCCGGAACTGCTCGCGTCCTTCGGCCGGCTCGGCTACGACGTCGTCGAGATGGTCCTGGCCGACCAGGACGACTGGGACCGGTACGAGGCGGCCAAATGGCTCACCATGCGCCGCTGGCTCGAGGCCAATCCCGACGACGAGTTCGCGGCGGAGGTCCGGGCCCAGCTGACCGCGGAGCCCGCGCGCTACGCCGCTTTCACGCGTGAATACCTGGGGTGGGGGGTGTTCGCCCTGATGCCGCGGTGAGGACGCATCGTACCTCGGACCAAGGGAGTAGAATCCATGAACGCACGCCTGGGCATCCTGGCCTTCGCCTTGCTGCTGCCGATTTCGGCCGCGGCCGGGGGTAATAGCGAGCCGGGCCGAATCTCGGTCTACGGGACCGCGGTGCGGCAGGTCGCCCCGAATCAGATGAATTGGCGCCTCGTCGTCCGCAACGTCGACCAGGAGACGGCGCGAGGGGCGGTGAGGGACCACGCCGCGGCCGTCGGCTCGGTGCTGGACTTCCTCAAGGGAGGTCGGGTCGCCGCGCAGGAGATCCAGACCTCCGGAATGCAGTTGGGCGAGAACTGGAAGCACATCCGCGGCGAACGTACGCGCGAGGGCTTCTACGCCTCCACCGACGTGACCTTCAAGCTCGAGGATATCTCGAAGTACGCGGAGGTCTGGACCGGATTGGCGGATCTCGCGTCGGTGTCGATCGAGAGCGTCGAACTCGACCACGCGGACCGCATCGACCTCCAGAACGAAGCCCGGATCGACGCGGTCCTGGCGGCCCGGGAGAAGGCCCAGGGCATCGCCGATGCCCTGGGCGCCAGGCTGGGCGCGGCCTTGAGCGTCGAAGAGGACCTCCTCTTCAACGAGGGCCCGCGCAGTCGCCTGCCGAGCGCGAGCAACTCGGTCACGGCGTCCGGACCATCGGCCGGGGCCGACGAACTCTTCGCGCCTGGTTCGATTCCCATTCGGTCGCGGGTCAAGGTGGAGTTCACCTTGATCACGACACCGTAGGTGCGGCGAGAACGCCGCCTGCGGAGACGTCAGCCGCTTGGTCCAGGTTTGCGTTCGCGCCGCGCCGCGCTTGTGCTCAATCCGCGCAAACGCATTGCAGGTGAAGCCGACTTGGGAAGGACTTGGGATTTGCGAACTGTATGGACGACCGCCGCGATCCTGGTGATGGTGCTGCTGTCCGGCTGCGCGGTCGAATCGGGCTACGAGCCGGCCAACGGCGACATCGTCTTCCAGACGTCCCGCTCCGGGCAGAGCGCCGCCATCCAGGCGGCGACGAAATCCAGGTACAGCCACATGGGCGTCGTCTATGTCCGCGACGGCCGGCCGGTCGTCTTCGAGGCGGTGGAGCCGGTCCGGGCGACACCGCTGGACCAGTGGATCGCCCGGGGCGAGGGCGGGCACTTCGTCGTCAAGCGGCTCGCCAACGCCGCCGAGGTGCTGACGCCGGCCGCGCTGGCGCGCATGCAGGCCGTCGGGGAAGGGTTCGCCGGCCGGCCCTACGACCTCTACTTCGAGTGGACGGACGACCGGATCTACTGCTCGGAACTGGTCTGGAAGATCTACGAGCGCGGCCTCGGCGTGGAGATCGGCGCGCTGCAGTCCCTGGGCGATTTCGACCTGTCGTCGCCGCCGGTGCGGGAGAAGTTGCGGGAGCGGTGGGCCGGCGGGCCGCCTCTTGACGAGAAGGTCATCTCGCCGGCCGCGATGTTCGCAAGCGACCTGTTGATAGAGGTCTACCGCGGCAAAGCACTCCGGCCGTAGCTCGCGGTCGGCCCAGGCATTTGCCAGTTGCCTCTGTTTCGAATCGGCTTGAGGTCGTATGTTCATTCGTGGCGGCGTGGCGTTGTCCGAACCGGAGAGAAACCATCCGATGAAGGGAAAGATCCTCCCGCGCACGCTTCTGGGCATCGGGCTTCTGTCGCTCCTTGTCGGGTGCAACGGCGAGTCGATGGACGGCCGCATCGTCGCGGCGTGGCCTGAATCGAAACTGGCCGCCGTGCCGGACACGCTCGCGCTGGGTGACCATCTCCTGACGGTTTCCGCATCGCTTGGGCGCGACTACTTCCCCCCGGCGCCGGTGAATGGGCGGCCCCTGGCGGCTTATATTGAACTGGCGAGTGGCAGCGATGCGCCGCCGTCCCTGCAGCCGGTCTCGGGGATCATCCGCGTCGTCTACGGTGATCGCATGTGGGTCGTGGCAGCGAGAATCGAGCCGCCGAGCGACTACGAAACGCGCAAGAGGTTCCGCTTTCTGGCGAGCAACGGTCCGCTTTGGGGCCCCGGGGACGAGGCGACCGTCGTGCTCGAGTTCGCGGATGAGTTCCAGGAGAGACGGCTGTTGCTGGCCCGCCGCGTCATGATATCGCGGAGCGAATAGGTAGTATCCTGACAGGCATGCGAATCGGCATGGTATTGGGGCCGAAAGAAGGCTGATGAAAGTCTCCATTACAATCGTTGGCCCAGTGCTGCTCGCGCTCTTTTTGCCCGGTTGTGCGGACGACCCGGCTTCCCCGCGTTACCTGGAGGACTACGGCGTCCAGCCCTCGCTGGTCGTCGCCCAGGGCGCGCCCTACGTGGGCGGGAACACCGTCGCCCTCGAGTTGGCCGCGCCCGGCGCCGATTCCTGCGCCGTCTGGAACCTCGTTGACGATGTGGCGGGCGACCGCACCGTCGTGCTGCTGGCCGACGGCGCGGCGGCGGTCGCGGGCTGGCAACTCGCGCCCGGAGAAGGCCCGCGGATCGCGCAGGCCGTCTTTTGGGGGCGTGGGGGCATCGCCTCGCACGTGGCCGGCGACACGGTCGTCGTGGACGCGACCCCGCCGGTCGCCGCCGGGGTGGTCTTCCCGGGCGCCGGGGACGGCCCGGTCAACACCCTGGTGAAGCTGCGCTGGGAGCCGTTCCAGGACGCGTGGTGCGGCCCGGAGGACCTCCGGTACCGGGTGCAGGCGACCGCCGGCGGCCGGCAGTGGACGACCGCCTTCGCCGCGGGGACCGATGCCATCATCGCCGGGCTGCCGCTGGGCGCCGAGGTCTCCTGGCAGGTGATCGCGCGCGACCCGGCGGGCAACGAAACCGTCGCTGGGTTTCCGCCCTTCGCGACCTGGCAGGTCGTCCTGCCGGAGATGGCGGACATCCCCGGCGGCTCCTTCGTGATGGGCAGCCCCCCTGACGAGCCGGGGCGGCGCGACACCGAGGTCCAGCACGAGGTCGAGTTGACGCGGGGATTCGCCATTGCGACGACCCAGCTCGTGTACGGCACCATCGTCCCCCTCCTGCAGTGGGGCTACGATCACGGCCTGGTCACGGTTGACCCGGTCGCGGTGCGCGACGCGGTCGGTACTGGCGGAGAGATCATCTGGCGCCTCGAGTTCCCGTTCATCCAGGTCGTGTTCGACGGTGCGGTTTTCAGCCTCGCGGAGGGAGACCGCAGCGAACCGATCAGCCGGGGGTTGAGCTGGTACGGCGCGGCAGCGTTGGCGGACTGGCTGAACCTCGCCAGCGGATTCGACGTCGTGCACGACCGGGCCAGCGGCTGGCGTGCGTTCGGCGACGTCTACGCCGTCCAGGGCTACCGGCTGCCGACCGAGGCCGAGTGGGAGTTCGCCTGCCGGGCGGGCACGCAGACGGCGTTCTGGAACGGCGACCTCGAATACGCGTGCTGCGAGGACGACCCGTGGTGCTGCTGCGAGAGCGCCACCCTCGATGCGGTCGGCTGGTATTGCGGCAACTACCGGACGTACAACGGACTGCCTGCGCTCAAGCCAGCAAACCCTTGGGGACTATACGACGTTCATGGAGGCTACCGGGATTGGTGCTACGACACCTTGGACGGGGTCTATCCCGCTGTTCCGGTCGTCGATCCGGTTCATTTCGGTTCCCCGAGCGGCCACATCACCCGTGGTGCGAACAACTATGTAGGCGCGGTCCTGGCGCAGGGGTGTCGGTCGGCCACACGGGGCGGAGGTGCGTCTTACACTTCGGGGCACAGTGGAGTACGGCTTGTCCTCTCCGGGTTCCAGCCGTCGCGCTAGCCAGCGATCACGAGAATCCCTTCGTCTGCCGGAAACGAGCTTGGCTCGTCTTGCCCCGGTCGGTCGGGCCATGGTATCCGGGACCACCCCCGTTGACACACCCACCTTCCGCAGCTAGCTTGCCCCGATCATGCACACCAAGTCCCCGGCATTCCCGCGCACCCTCCGGCTGGGCATCATCCTGGCCCTGGCCGTGGCGTACCTGCTCCAGGCCGCGCCGCACGGGCACGTCGACGACGCCCACGCGCAGGACCATGCGGCGGCCCACGCCCCCGCCCACGCCGACCACGCCCACGCGCCGGCCGCGGGCGCCGACGCCGACGACTCCCCGGCGACCGGGCACCACCATCACGCCGTTTCCCGGCATCTGGACCTGCACTCGGTCCGCCACGGCCTCCTGACGGCCGGCCAGGACCATGCCCAGGCCACCGCCCTGGCGGTGGCCGTCGAGCCGCTGCCCGGTTCCTGCCGTTGCGGCTTCACGGCCGGCCAACCGGCCGAGCCGGCCCCGGACGAGCCGTTGCTCCGGCATGCCCCGCCGCGGGCGCCCCCTGCCTAGCTGCCTTTTCCGCGTTCATCAGTGATCCGGCAGGACCTTGGACCCCATCGCGAAGGATGCGTCTATGTCGCACCGTGCCCGGCGGTCGGTCGTCGCCTTGCTGCCTCTGCTGTGCCTGTTTGCCGTGAGCGGCGTCGGGTATTCGGTTGCGGCGGCGCAGGAGACGGACGACCTGATCCTGGAAATCGAGGACGTCGAGGCGTTCGCCCGCGCCAGCAGCCCGCGGCTGCGGGCCGCGGCCTACGGGATCGACGTCGTCGCTGCCGAGCGGACGTCGGCCCTGGCCTGGTCGAATCCCGCCCTGGCGTACGACCACGAGCAGGCCGACTCGTTCCGCGAGTGGCAATTCACCCTGAACAAGCGGATCGATCGCCCGCTGGCGCGCGGCAGGCTGCGCGACGCCTGGGATGGCCGGGTGCGGGCGGCCGAACTGGGGTCCCTGCAGGCGACCCGCGACGTGGTGGCCGAGCTCAAGGCTGGCTACGTCCAGGTGCGGTTGCTCGAGGCCCACCTGGACCGGCTCGACGGTCTTGCCGGTCTCGTGGCCACCGCCGCCGACGTGGCCGGCAGCCGTCATGCCGAAGGGGAGCTCTCCGGGCTGGACCGGCGGCTCATCCAGTTGGCGGCCTACACGATCGAGACCGCCGAGAGTCGGGTCCGTTCGCAGCACGGGAGCCTACTCGCCGCCTGGCGGGCCGACCTGGGCGTGCCCGCCTCCCGGGGCCTGGTCCTGGCGACACCGGTCGCCTTCCAGTCGGCCGACCTGCAGAACAGCGGGACCTGGCAGGGCAGCTTGTCCAGCATGCCCGGCGATCGGGCCCAGGTCGAACTTGCCCGGGCCCTCGGGGTCCAGGCCGACGCGGCCCGGCCGGGGGCGGTGCCGGGCCTCGAAGTCTACGGCGGATACAAGCGGTTCGAGCCCGACCTGGACGGATTCGTCGTCGGCGTCGCGCTGGACCTGCCGCTGTTCGCTCAGGGCAAGGGGGAGGCCGCACGGTTGCGGGCCGAGAGCCTGATCGTCGAGAGCGCCCTGTCCGCCGACCGGGCTCGTCGGGCAGGGGAGATCGCCGCCCTGGTGAAATCCCTGGGCGAGTCGCAGTCCCTGCTGGCCGGGTTCGCGGCGGAATTCGACCAGAGCTCGCTGGCGGACGCCCTGACCATCTCCTACCGGGAGGGGGCGATCTCCCTGGACGAGCTGCTGGGCGCCATCCAGATCGAAGCCGCGGCCATCGAAGCCCATTACGCGGATCTCGCGACCTACTACGGGAACATCTTCCGCCTGGAGGCCCTCACGGGCGCCAAGCTTGTCAACTTCGCGCCCTAGGAGAGAGACATGAAGCGAATGCCCTTCCTCGCAGCTTGCCTGGGCCTGTGCGCGCTCCTGGGCGCGGCCGGAGCCGTAGCCCAGGACCACGGCCACGACCACGGCGTCGAGGCCGACGCCCATGCCGCCGCCGGCGACGAACTGCCGACCGTTGCGGTGACCCAGTGGACCGACACCATGGAACTTTTCATGGAGTATCCGACGATGGTGGCCATGCGCTCGGGGCGGTTCATCATCCATCTGACCGTCCTGGACGGCTTCCAGCCCGTGCGCGCGGGCAAGGTCACGCTCACCTTCACGGCGCCGGACGGCAGCCGGGAAGTGCGGACCGCCGAGGCGCTCCTGCGCGAGGGGATCTTCGCGCCGGACGTCGGCCTCAAGGCGCCCGGCGCCTACGGGTTCGAGTTGGCCTACGAAGGCCCCGGCGTTTCCAGCACGTTCACGGTTCCCGGCTTCACGGTCCATGCCGCGGCCGGCGACGTCCATGCGCATGACGACGAATCCGGCGACGGGATCGCGTTCCTCAAGGAACAGCAGTGGAAGATCCCCTTCGCCACGGCCACGGCGATCGAGCGGGAAATGAAGCGGTCGGTCTGGGCGATCGGCCAGGTGCTGCCTTCGCCGTCCGCCTACGTCGAGATCGCCGCCCCCATCGACGGCATCGTGCAGGGGGCCGACGACGGCGACCTGGCCCTGCCGGGGGCGCGGGTCAAGCGCGGCCAGGTGGTGGCCCGGATCGCGCCGCCCCTGCAGGGCGACGGCTGGACCGGGTCGCAGCTGGCGCTGGCCCAGGCCCGGCGCAACTTCGAGCGCGCCCAGCGGCTCCGCGAGCAGGAGGCCATCTCGGCGCGCGAGTTCGAGGAAGCCGAGAACCTCTACCTGGCGCGCAAGTCCGGGCACGAGCGGCTGGCCGGCAGCGGGGACGGCGGCGTCCTGAACCTGACCGCGCCCATCGACGGCCAGGTCATCGATTGGCAGGTCAAGCCGGGCCAGCGGCTGCAGGCGGGCGATCGCTTGATGGCCATCGCCGATCCCGCGGTCGTCTGGCTGCGCGTCAACGTGTACGAATCCGACTTCCGCGGCCTGGGGACCCCGGTCGGCGCCTGGATCAACAGCGGCGGCGACGGCTGGGTCGTGCCCCCGGAGGCCATGAAGGTCCTGACGACCGGCGGCGCCCTGGATCCCGTCAGCCGCACGGTGCCCATCCTGCTGGAGATCGCCAACCCGGAGGGACGCCTGACCATCAACGAGTCCACGCCTGTCGAGCTGTACGCCGGCGACGGCAGTCTCGCGACGGCCGTCCCGCGTTCGGCGATCTTCGAGGACGAAGGCATGGACGTCGTGTTCGTCCAGGCAGGCGGCGAGTCCTTCGCCAAGCGTGTCGTCCGGGTCGGCCCGACGTACGGCGACTGGGTCAGCATCCTCGCGGGCGTGGAGCCCGGCGAGCGCATCGTCGTCCGCGGCGGCTACCACGTGAAGCTGGCGGCCACCACCGCCGAAATCGGTCACGGCCACGCGCACTGACCGGCGGTCGGGAAAGGACAGGTCGAATCATGCTGGACAAGTTGATGCAGATAAGCCTGAAGAACCGCCTGGTCGTGCTGCTGGCGGCGCTGGCGCTGTTCGGGGCGGGAGCCTGGGTCACGGCCGACATGCCCGTGGACGTGTTCCCCGACCTGACGGCGCCGACGGTTTCGATCATGACGGAATCCCACGGGATGGCCCCCGAGGAGGTCGAGAAGCTGGTGACGTTCCCCATCGAGACGGCGGTCAACGGCGCCGCGGGCGTCCGGCGGGTGCGCTCGAACTCGATCCAGGGCCTCTCGACGGTCTGGGTCGAGTTCGATTGGGGCACCGACATCTTCGTCGCCCGGCAGATCGTAGGCGAGAAGCTGCAGGTGATGCGCGCGGCGCTGCCCGAGGGCGTCGACGCACCCGTGCTGGCCCCGATCACCTCGATCATGGGCGAGATCATGCTCGTTGGGCTGACGGCCGCGGAGACCTCGCCGATGGAACTGCGCACCCTGGCCGACTTCACGGTGGCCAAGCGGATCCAGTCGGTGCCCGGCGTCTCGCAGGTCCTGGTCTACGGAGGCCAGACGCAGCAGTACCAGGTGCGCGTCGATCCCTACAAGGTGGCCTCGCGGGGCCTGACCCTCGACCACGTCCTGAAGGCGGTGGCCGAGGCCAACGTCAACGCCACCGGCGGCGTGTTCGTCGATTCGGGCCAGGAGTACCTGATCCGCGGCCTGGGGCGCGTGCGCGACGTCCAGGACATCGAGCGGACCGTCGTCGCGACGCAGGGCCAGGTGCCGGTGCTGATCAAGGACCTGGCCGAGGTCGTGATCGCGCCGGCGTTCCGGCTCGGCACCGCTTCCATCAGCGACCAGGACGGCATCCTGCTGGTGGTCGCCAAGCAGCCGGAGGCGAACACGCTGCGGCTGACCGCGGAGATCCTCGACGCCCTCGAGCAGACGAAGCCGTCCCTGCCGGAGGACGTGGTGCTGCATACGGACATCTTCCGCCAGGCGGACTTCATCGAGGTCGCCGTCGAGAACGTCGTCGGGGCCCTGCGCGACGGCGCCGTCCTGGTGACGGTCGTGCTGTTCCTGTTCCTGCTGAACTTCCGCACCACGGTCATCTCCGTGCTGGCCATCCCGCTCTCCCTGGTCGTGGCGTTCCTGGCCATGCGCCTGCTGGGCATGTCGGTCAACACCATGACCCTCGGCGGCATGGCCATCGCCATCGGCGTGCTGGTGGACGACGCCATCATCTACGTCGAGAACGTGTATCGGCGCATCCGGCAGAACGCGGCACGGCCCGACGACCTGCGCCGGCCCTTCGACGAGGTCGTCGCGGCGGCCTCGAGCGAGATCCGCGCGCCCATCGCCATGGCGACGTTCATCGTCATCGTGGTGTTCGTGCCCCTGTTCTTCCTGGGCGGGCTCGAGGGCCGCATGCTCAAGCCCCTGGGCTTCGCCTACGTGGTCTCGATCCTGGCCTCGCTGCTGGTCGCGGTGACCGTGACGCCCGCCCTCAGCTCCTTCCTGCTGCGGCGGGCCGACCGGGACCGCGAGGCCCGCGAGTCGTGGCTGGTGCGGCAGCTGAAGCGGCTGTACGAGCCGAGCCTGCGGGTGGTGCTGCGGCGGCAGGGTGTGGTGATCGCCGGGGCGGCGCTGCTGGTCGTGGCGGCCCTGGCGGTCCTGCCGCTGTTCGGGCGCTCGTTCCTGCCGGAGTTCAACGAGGGCACGTTCAACATCTCGCTGGCGACCCTGCCGGGCACGGCCCTGCAGGAGTCGGACGAGCTCGGGTCCATGGTGGAGAAGATCCTGTTGGCCAACGACGCGGTGGTCTCGACCGCCCGGCGCACCGGGCGGACCGAACTGGACGAGCACTCGCTGGGATCGCACGCCCACGAACTCGAGGTGCGGCTCGACCTCTCCCGCAAGTCCAAGGCCGAGGTGCTGGCGGAGCTGCGGCGCGACCTGGCGCTGGTGCCGGGGACGAACATCACCATCGGGCAGCCGATCTCGCACCGGATCGACCACATGCTCTCGGGCACGCGGGCGGCCATCGCGGTCAAGCTCTACGGCGCCGATCTGTACGAGCTGAGGCGCCTGGCCGAGCGGATCCGGCAGGAGATGGCGGAGGTCGACGGGCTGGTCGACCTGTTCGTCGACCAGCAGACCGACGTGCCGCAGGTGCGGATCCAGGCCGACCGCGGGCGCATGGCCCAGTACGGGCTGCGGCCGGCGGACATCGACGAGCTGATCGACGTCGCCTTCCTGGGCGTGGCGACCTCGCAGGTCTACGACGGGGAGCACCGGCACGACCTGGTGGTCCGGTTCGCGCCGGAGTACCGCGGGGACCTCGCCTCGATCCGCCGGACGCTGATCGACACCCCCGCCGGCGGGGCCATACCCTTGGAGATGGTCGCGGACATCCGGGCCGACCGCGGCCCGAACTACATCAGCCGCGAGAACGTCCAGCGCAAGATCGTCGTCCAGGCCAACGTCGCCGACCGGGACCTGCGCGGCGCCGTGGAGGAGATCCGCGCGAAGATCGCCGCGAACGTCGAGCTCCCACGCGGCTATTTCGTCGAGTTCGGCGGCCAGTTCGAGAGCGAGGAGCGCGCCGCGCGGACCGTGACCCTGCTGAGCATCATCTCGCTGCTGGCGATCGCCCTGGCGCTGTACATGGAGTTCTCCAGCTTCCGGCAGGCGGCGCTCGTCATGGTGAACCTGCCGCTGGCGCTCATCGGCGGGATCGTGAGCGTCTTTCTGACCGACGGCATCATCTCGATCGCGTCGCTGGTGGGGTTCATCACCCTGTTCGGGATCGCCGTCCGCAACGGCATCCTGATGGTGTCGCACTACAACCACCTGGTCGAGCAGGAAGGCGTGTCCGTGGCCGAGGCGGTGGTGCAGGGTTCGCTGGAGCGGCTCAGCCCGATCCTCATGACCGCCATGACGACGGGGCTGGCCCTGATCCCCCTGGCGCTGGCCGGGGACAAGCCGGGGTCGGAGCTCGAATCGCCCATGGCCATCGTGATCCTGGGCGGCCTGGTCACGGCGACGCTGCTGAACCTCGTCGTCGTGCCCGCCCTCTATCTCAAATGGGGCAGGAAGGCGTGAGCATGGGCGCGCTGCGGCATGACGGGGGTGCGAAGACGTCGAGGCGGAAGAGGACTGACGGTGGGGAAGGGGAAGGAGAGCGTCAGGGGTTCACTCGAAATGCCGTGCGAAGAAGCTGGTGACTTCCGCCTTGGCTATCCGACCGTCCGCCGTACCCATGGCCAGATCTTCGACCGCATCGTCGTCCGCGGTCAACTCGTGCCCGTTGAGCAGGAGAAAAAGTTCCGCGGCGGCCACCGCGACCCGCTTGTTGCCGTCGACGAAAGGATGGTTCGCGCACAGGTGATAGAAGTAGGCGGCCGCCTTCTCCGCCAGATCCGCATGCAGTTCCTGCCCGTCGAAGGTCGCCCTGGGCATCGCGACCGCGGATTCGAGGAGCCCGCGGTCCCGCAACGCGCCGTCGCCGCCGAACTCCTCGATGACCCGGCGGTGGACCGCCAGGACATCGTCGACCTGCAGGAAGATGACCGGGGCCACTACCGCGCCAGGCGCCGCAGCACGTCGGCGCGTTTGTGGATGACGTAGTCGAGCTTCTCCTGCACGGATTCCGCAGGAACGGGGCGCGGACGGGTCGGTGTGACGATCAGGGTCCCATCCTGGATCGTGAGCTGGACCTGGCCATCTTCGTCCAACCCCAGCAGTTCCAGGATGGGCTTGTCGAGGATCAACGCATTGCTGTTGCCGACTTTACGCAGTTGTTTGATCATTCTGGCCTCCGGGGTTATAACCAAATTATAACCAATATTGGCCTTGCCGTCAACAGCGAGCGGCCTTGCCTCCTTCAGCCCCCACAATACCTCGCCCTCAACTCCGCCAACGCCCGCCGATGCGCCGCCTCTTCCTCCGGCAAAAACCGCCGCCTCAGCAGCCGCGCCGGCACCCCGCCCACGATCGTGTACGGCTCCACGTCCTGGGTCACCAGGGCGCCGGCGGCGATGATCGCGCCCTCGCCGATGTGGGCGCCGTGCAGGATCGTCACGCCGTGGCCCACCCACACGTCGTCCTCGACCACCACCTCGCGGTTGCGGCCGCGGCCGGCCCAGATGGCGGGCACGCCGGGGATCACGAAATCGTGGTCGCCGCCGACGACCGAGACCTGGGAGGCGAACATCACCCAGTTGCCGATGCGCAGGCGGGACATCAGGTGGCAGTCGTTGCCGATGAAACTGTAGTCGCCCACGCGCACGCAGCGCCGCATCACGCGGCAGCCCTGGCCCATGTGGAAGTCCTTGCCCGTGGCGATCAGCTTGTAGCGGGCGGGCGTGGTCAGCATGCGCGCGCGGCGGCCCAGGCGCCGGACCAGGCCGCGCACCGGCGGCTGGGCCTGCGGCGACAGCGCGCCGCCCGGGCCGCCCGTGCCCAGGCGGTCCACCTCGAGCAGGGACTCGGGGCGCTCCAGTTCCGGCAGCACCCGCTCCTCCTGCGCCGGCTCGCCCCGGACCGCGCGCACGATGCGCTCCACCTGGGCGGCCGGGTTGTACCAGCGGTCCACCACCTCGAAGCAGGCCTCGCGCACCTGCCGGCGGTCCGGCGCCGCTTCCAGCCAGGCGGCGATCACGTCGGCCAGGTCCCGCGGGTCGCCCTCCCGGAAGATGGCGCCGTTGAGGCCCGGCACCACGGCCTCGTACTCGGGGAAGTGGTGCTCGACGTTGCCGTGGGTCACGACCGGGGTGCCGTAGGTCAGGGCGTGGATGGCCAAGAGGCCCAGCCCGTCCGGCGCCACGCACAGGTCCGCCGCCCCCAGCAGCATGGCCAGGCGCGCCTCGTCGTAGCAGGCGCCCGCAAAGGCCACGCGGTCTTTCAGGTCCAGGTCCGCGGCCAGCTTCTTGAGGTGCTGCTGCAGCGGGCCGTCGCCCACCACGAGCACGTTCACCGGCCGGCCGTCCTTCTGCAGGCGGTGGGCCGCCTCCAGCACCAGGTCGATGCGCTTGCGCGCGACCAGCCGACCGCAGAATACCAAGAGCGGCAGCTCGGGCTGCGCGCCGAAGAACTCCCGCCTGACCCGGTCCAGCCGCTCCGGCACCAGCAGCGCCCGGCCCTGCACCTGCACGTCGTGGTCCAGGGAGTTGAAGATCACGTGCAGCTTCGCGGGGTCGAACCCGCCCGTGCGCACCAGCTGGTCCCGGGCCCAGTTGCCGTACAGCAGCAGGCCATGGGCCAGGCGCAGGAACGAGAACCGCAGCAGCTTCTGCAGGCCGTGCTCGCGGCGGGTCACGCCGTGGGTCCAGAACAGCACCCGCTTGCCCCGCAGCCGGGCCAGGATCGCCGCCACCCAGGTGGAGATGAAGTAGGGGTTGCCCAGCAGGATCAGCACCCGCTGCTCGGTGCCCAGCGCCAGGCGCAGCACCCCCGACTGCCACAGCACGTTGCGCAGCAGCCAGCGGTTGGTGACGAAGCGCCAGCGCAGGCCGCCCTGGGCCAACGGCACGTCGGCCAGGGCGGGGGTGATGGTGGTCAGGGCGGGCTGGTTGGCCGCGCGGTCCGAGACCACGGTCAGCCGGCTGCCGCGCTCTTCCCAGGCCGCGGTCAAGGTCCGCAGCACCGGCAGCCGGTAGTGGGCGAAGTAGTGGTACACGATGGCCGTGCGCGGCAGGCGGGCCCTGGTGGTGGGGGTGTCGGCCATCGGTGGTCCCCGTGGTTCCTGGGCTGGCGCGGATGCCGGGCGGTGCCTGAGCCGGTCCATAATGGCGAACCCGGGGGCCGGGCTCCAGCGGAAAATCGCGCCGCCCCGGTTGGGGCAATTCCCCGCGTGCCGAATCCGGACCCGAATGCTATGTTCGGCCCTGCCGGACCTCCCGCCCGGGCCCCCCGGGGGGCCCTCTCGCAAGGATGCGAAGCCCATGCGGTTGCTTGCCATCTACAAGCACTACTGGCCCGACGCCACCCCCTACGCCCGCATCCTGCGCTCGATCCTCGAGCGCTGGGCCGCCGACGGCCACGACGTGCGCGTCCTGACGGCCCAGCCCGGCTACAACGACATCCGCCAGGCCCCGCAGCCGTGGCGCGAGACCCTGGGCGGGGTGCAGGTGACGCGGCTGCGCATCCCGCGCGAGGTCAAGCGCAGCGTCTGGCGGCGCCTGGCCTCGTTCACCGTGTTCCTGGGGCGGGCGGCCTGGTCGGCCTGCACCGGGGCCCGGCCCGACCTTATCATCGTCAACGTGCACCCGCCGTTTTTGATGGGCCTGACCTGCCGCCTGATCAAGGCCGTGCGGGGCGTGCCCTACATCTACCACTGCCAGGATCTGCATCCCGAGAGCGGCCGCGCCGCGGGCCAGCTTGCGGGCGGGCTGCGCTACCGCGTGCTGCGGTGGCTCGACACGGGCAACTGCCGGGCGGCGCGGCTGGTCGTCACCCTCTCGCCGGACATGGTGCAGACCCTGGTCGAGCGGGGGATCGACCGGGAGAAGATCGTCGTCATCAACAATTTCATCCTCGATACCGGGACCGAGGCGGCGACGGGGCCCTCGCCCGTGGCCGCGGCCGTCCGTTCGCACCCGGGCGCCTTCCTGGTGCTGTTCGCCGGCAACCTGGGCCGCTACCAGGCCCTGGACCAGGTGATGAAGGCGGCGCGCCTGCTGGCCGACGATCCCGGCGTCCGCTTCCTGTTCATGGGCGAGGGCGCGGCCAAGGCCGACCTCGAGCGCCAGGCGGGGGACCTGGTGGGCCGCACCGTGTTCTTCAGCCCCTTCCAGCCCCTGCCCGTGGCGGTCCGGGCCATGCAGGAGGCCGACCTGGCGCTCGTTTCCCTGGGCAAGGGCGTGCACAAGGTGGCCTACCCCAGCAAGACCATGATGGTGCTGGCAGCCGGCTGCCCGGTGCTGGCGGTGATCGAACCGGAAAGCTCGCTCGCGCAGGCGGTCGCGGAGCACCGGCTGGGGATCGCCTGCAGCCAGGACGATCCGGTGGCCATCGCCGCGGCGGTGCTGCGCGCCCGCGACCAGCGGCTGGAGTGGCGCCGCCGCCGCCCGGAGATCGCCGCCTGGGCCCAGGCCGCGTTCGGGCGCGAGCAGACGTTGGATCGGTGGTCGGAACTGGTCGAGAGGTGCCGATGCTGAGATCCCTGCGCGGCGGGCCGGACGCCCACTTCCAGGAGGTGCTGCGCGGCACCTTCTGGGCCTTCGCCTTGCGCGTGGTGGGCGCGGTGGTGGGCTTCGGCTTCAACGTGCTGCTGGCCCGGGCCCTGGGCGCGGACGGGGCGGGGATCTACTTCCTGGCGCTGACGGTGACCACCATCGCGGCGGTGGTGGCGCGGTTGGGGCTGGACAACACGATGCTGCGCCGGGTCGCCGCCGCCGTCGACCGCGGCGCCTGGGACGAGGCCGCCGGGGTCTACCGCACGGCCATGGGCCTGTCGCTGATGGTCGGGGCGGGCCTGGCGGCGGTGTTGTTCCTGCTGGTGCCGCTTTTGACCGAGCACGTCTTTCGCCTGCCCGACCTGGCGCCCACCTTGCGCGTGATGGTGCTGGCGGTGCCCATCTTCGCGCTTCTGACCCTGCAGGCCGAGGCCGTCAAGGCCCGCAAGCAGGTGGCCGCCGCCACCTTCCTGCAGGGGGTGGGCGTGCCGCTGGTGGGTTTGGCGGCGCTGGGCCTGCTGTTTGCGCGCATCGACTCGCCCACCTGGGTCGCCGCGGTGTACCTGGGCTCGACGGCCCTGAACCTGGTCCTGGGCGTGGTCATCTGGCGCCGCGGTCTGCGCGGCACGGGCGGCCCGCCGGTGCGCGTGGCGCCGCGGACCCTGCTTGCTTCCAGCCTGCCGCTGATGAACGTGGCCGTGCTGGCGTTGGTCACCAGCTGGGCCAGCACCCTGGCCCTGGGCCTGTGGGCGACGGCCGCGGACATCGGCCACTTCGGCGCGGCCCAGCGCTGCGCCGTGTTGACGAGCTTCATCCTGGTGGCGGTCAGCTCCATCGCCGCGCCGAAGTTCGCCGCCCTGCACGAGCAGGGGCGCACCGCCGAGCTCCGCCACCTGGTGCGCCAGAGCGCGGCGCTGACCCTGGCGCTCTCCTCGCCCGTGCTGCTGGTCCTGGTCCTGGCGCCGCGGACGGTCATGGGCCTGTTCGGCGAGGGCTTCGCGTCCGCGGGTCCGCTCTTGATGATCCTGGCGGTGGGGCAGTACGTGAACGCCTTCACCGGCACGGTCGGCCACCTGCTGATGATGACCGGGTTCGAGAAGCAGATGCGCAACGTGACCCTGGGCGTGGCGACGCTGACCATTGTCCTTAACGTGGTGCTGGTAGGCCCCTGGGGCGGCGTGGGCGCGGCCGTGGCGACCGCGGTCGGGGTGGCGGCCCAGAACCTCGCCTTCGTGTTCGTGGTGCGGCGGCACCTGGGGTTCTGGGCGCTGCCGCTGCTGCCGGGGCGGCGCCGGGCTTGACATACAACCCCTAAAGGTTGTATTGACGAAAACAACCCCGATGGGTTGTGATCCCTACCGAAGGATCCCCTGATGGATGACCACCACGAAGGCCACGACCAACACAAGAGCCACGAAGGACATGAAGGCCACGACAAGCACGCCGGCCACAGCCCCGGGATGTTCAAGGACAAGTTCCTGCTGACCCTCGCGATGACCCTGCCGGTGGTGTTCTGGTCGGAGCACATCCAGGACCTGCTTGGCTACTCCGCTCCGGTGTTCCCCGGCTCCGCCTGGATCGCGCCGGTGCTCGGCACCGCGGTCTTCCTCTACGGCGGGCTGGTCTTCCTGCAGGGCGCCTGGCGCGAGCTGCGGGCGAAGCTGCCGGGGATGATGACCCTGATCTCCCTGGCCATCGCCGTGGCGTTCGCGTTCTCCTGGGTCGTGCAGCTGGGGCTCATCGCCGCCACGGCCCTGTGGTGGGAGCTGGCGACCCTGGTGGCGGTCATGCTGCTGGGGCACTGGATCGAGATGCGCTCGGTGGTCCAGGCCCAGGGCGCGCTCAAGGAGCTGGCGAAGCTGCTGCCGGACACCGCCACCCGTCTGTCCGGGCAGGACGAACAGACCGTCCCCTTGGCCGAGCTGCAGAACGGCGACCTGGTTCTGATCCGGCCGGGCGAGCGCGTGCCCGTCGACGGCATCGTCCGCAAGGGGCGCAGCGACCTGGACGAGTCCATGCTCACCGGCGAATCGGAGCCCGTGCGCCGGGGCGAGGGCGACGAGGTCATCGCCGCCTCCATCAACGGCCAGGGCTCGCTGCAGGTCGAGGTGACCGGCACCGGCGACGAGACCCACCTGTCGGGCATCGTGCGTCTGGTGGCCCAGGCCCAGGAGTCCCGGTCCCGGGCCCAGCACCTGGCCGACCGCGCGGCCCGGGGGCTGACCGTGGTTGCCCTCGCCTCGGCCGCGGTGACCTTCCTGGTCTGGCAGCTGCTGGGGGCGACCATCGAGTTCACGGTGGTGCGGGTGGTGACCGTGCTGGTCATCGCCTGCCCCCACGCGCTGGGCCTGGCCGTGCCCCTGGTCGTGGCCATCTCCACCACCCTGGGCGCGCGCAACGGCCTGCTGGTGCGGGACAGGCGGGGCCTGGAGGAGGCCCGCAACCTGGACACCGTGGTCTTCGACAAGACCGGCACCCTGACCTTGGGCGAGCATCGCGTCGTGGCGCTGACGGCGGCCGACGGCGAGTCCGAGGACGAGGTGCTGAAGCTGGCGGCCGCGGTGGAGGCGGGGTCCGAGCATCCCATCGCCCGCGGCATCACCGAATCGGCCCGGGAGCGGGAGCTGGCGGTGCCCGAGGCGGAGGACTTCCGCGCCGTGGCGGGCAAAGGCGTCGCCGCCTCGGTCGCCGGGACCGAGTACCACGTGGGCGGCCCGGCCATGCTGGAGGACCGCGACGCGGAGGTTCCGGCCGCCCTGCGCGAGGCCGCCGAGGCCGCGGCCGCCCGGGGCCAGGCGGCCATCTACCTGCTGCGCGAGGAGCGGGTCCTGGCCGTCTTCGCCGTCGCCGACGGCATCCGCCCCGAGAGCCGCGCCGCCGTCGACGCGCTGCACGAGCGCGGCATCGAGGTGACCATGCTGACCGGCGACGCCCAGGCCGTGGCCGCGGCCGTGGCCGAAGAGCTGGGCATCGACACGGTGTTCGCCCAGGTCCTGCCCCAGGACAAGGCGGCCAAGATCCGGCAGCTGCAGGCCGAGGGAAAAATGGTGGCCATGGTCGGCGACGGGGTCAATGATGCACCGGCGCTGGCCACGGCCGACCTGGGGATCGCCATCGGCGCCGGCACCGACGTGGCGGTCGAGGCCGGGCACATCGTGCTCGTGCGCTCGGATCCGCGGGACGTGGCGCGGATCGTCACCCTGTCGCGGGCCACGTACCGCAAGATGGTCCAGAACCTGTGGTGGGCCGCCGGCTACAACGTGCTGGCGATCCCCTTGGCGGCCGGCGCGCTGGCGGCCTGGGGCGTGCTGCTGACCCCGGCCGTCGGAGCGGTGCTCATGTCCGCCAGCACGGTGATCGTCGCTTTGAACGCCCGGCTCCTGCAGCGGGCCGAACTCTGAACCGGGAGGTGGATCCGTGGCGACGACCTTCGGCGCGGTGGTGACCGGCGACGTCAACGCCTCCTCGCGCCTGGCCGCGGACGCGGCCCGCGGGCTCGAGGCCCTGCTCGAGCGCTGCTACGCCGAGACCGACGCGGCCCTGCCGCGGGCCGGGCTGCGGGGCTACTCCGCGTTCCGGGGCGACGCCTGGCAGTTCGCCGTGGGCTGCCCCGAGTTCGCGGTGCGGGCCGCGCTGTTCTACCGCGGGCGCCTGCTGGTGCACAGCGAACGCCAGCTGGGGCGCCGGCTGCACAGCTCGGCCGCCGTCGGCTTCGGCACCATCGAATGGCTGCCCGACAGCACCTCCAGCGCCGGCGGGGGCACGGCCTACGAGCTGTCGGGCCGCCGGCTGGACCGCCTGCGCCGGCGCATGCCCGGCCTGGGGCTGGCCGGTCTGGCCGACCAGGAGGAGGGGCTCGACGTCCTCTTGGGGGTCATGGACGCCCTGGCCCGCAGCTGGACCGCCCACCGGGCCGACGCCGTGGCCCTGGCCATGCAGGGGCTGTCCCAGGGCGAGATCGCCCGCCAATGGGAGCCCCGGGTCAGCCAGCAGGCCATCCACAAGCACCTGGCCGCGGCCGGCTGGCCGGCCCTGGAGCCGGCCCTGGCCTGGCTGGAAACAACCCTCACAGGTTGTTTTGCCGAAAACAACCTCCACAGGTTGTAGGAGATGCCCGTGACCGGCGCCGCCCTGGACACCACCACCCTGCTGGCCCTGCTGGCAGGCCACCTCCTGGGGGACTTCGTCCTGCAGACCGACGGCCTGGCCGAGCGCAAGTCCCGCCGGCTCGTCTGGCTGCTGCTGCACGTGCTGGCGGTGGCAGTGGTCACCTGGGTGCTCCTGGGGGCGTGGGCGGCGGCGCCCCTGGTGGGCGCGCTCTTCGTGGTGCACCTGGGCCTGGACCTGGTGAAGCGGCGCTTCGCGCCCCGGGCGGCCGAGCGGCGCGAGTCCGGCAATCCCCTTGCCGCCGCCGACGGGGGCCGGTACGTTGCCGGCAGCGTCGCCCTGCGCGACACGAACCGCGGCTTCGGTTGGTTCGTCGCCGACCAGGCCCTGCACGCGGCCTCGCTGTTGGGGTTGTGGTGGGCGGCAGGAAGCTGGCTGCCGGACCTGGCCGCGGCCAACGCCTGGGCGGCCGCGTGGGGCGACGGCTACGCCCGGGCGCTGCTTTTGGTGGCGGGCTTCACCGCCACCGTGTGGGCGCTGGGGGTGGTGCTGCGCTTCCAGATGGCGGGGTTCGCCGCCGGGCTGCCGGACGAGCTGGTGGCGGGCCTGCCGCGGGGCGGCCGCTCCGTGGGCCGGCTCGAGCGCACCCTGGTGTTCGTGTTCGTGCTGATGGGCCAGCCCGAGGCCGTGGGCTTCGTGGTGGCGGCCAAGGCGGGATTCCGCATCGGCGACCTGACGCGCCCGGAGCAGCGCAACCACGCCGAGTACATCATGATCGGCACCCTGCGCAGCTTCGCCTACGCGCTGCTGCTGGCGCTGCTGACCCGCTGGCTGCTGACCCGGATCGGAGGATGACCCCTTGAAGGCACTGGTCACCGGCGGCGCCGGCTTCATCGGCTCGAACATCGTGGCGCAGCTGCTGGCGGACGGCCACCAGGTGGTGGTCCTGGACAACCTCATGTCCGGCTACCGCGGCAACCTGGCGGCGTACCCCGAGGCCCGCTTCATCGTGGGCGACGTGCGGGACCCCGCGCAGGTCGGCAACGCCATCGCCGGCTGCGAGGTGGTCTTCCACCAGGCCGCTTCGGTGGGCAACAAGCGCTCCATCGACCACCCGCTGGTGGACGCGGAGATCAACGTCCTGGGCACCCTGACGGTGCTGGAGGCCGCCCGCGCCGCCGGCGTGCGCAAGATCGTGGCCGCCAGCAGCGCCGGCATCTTCGGCGAGCTGGTCACCATGCCCATCCGCGAGGACCATCCCGTCGAGCCCGACACCCCCTACGGCTGCACCAAGCTGGCCGAGGAGAAGCTCTGCCTGGCCTACGCCAAGCTCCACGGCCTGGAGGCGGTCTGCCTGCGCTACTTCAACGTCTACGGGCCCCACCAGCGCTTCGACGCCTACGGCAACGTGATCCCCATCTTCGTGTTCCAGGCCCTGCGCGGGCAGCCCCTGGTCATCTACGGCGACGGCGAGCAGACCCGCGACTTCATCAATGTCAAGGACGTGGTGCAGGCCAACCTCAAGGCCGCCGCGGCGGTCGGGGTCAGCGGCGCCTTCAACCTGGGCTCGGCCGGGCGCATCACCATCAACCGGCTGGCCGAGCTGATCCGCGAGACGGGCGTGCCCTGCACCTGGAGCCACGGCCCCGCGCGGCGCGGCGACGTGCGCCACAGTCTGGCCGACATCTCGGCCGCCCGCCGGGCCTTCGGCTTCGAGCCGGCGGTCGGCATGCAGGAGGGCCTGGCCGAGTACGTCGCCTGGGCCCGCCGGGAGGTGGCGGATCCGTGCACGGACTGACGCGGCCACGGGTGATGATCCTCGGCGGCGCCGGCATGCTGGGCCACAAGCTGGTCCAGGAGCTGGGGGCGCGGTTCCCGGGCACGGTCGCGACCGTGCGCGAACCCGCGGGCGATCCCTGGCTGGCCCGGGTGCCCATCCTGCAGGGTGACCACGTGCGCTGCGGCGTGGACGCGCTGGATTTCGCGCGCACCGCCGCGGTGATCCGCGAGGTGCGGCCCGACGTGCTGGTCAACTGCGTGGGCGTGATCAAGCAGCGGCCCGGGGCCAAGGACGCGATCCCCAGCCTGACCCTCAACGCGCTGTTGCCGCACCGGCTGGCGCTGCTGCTGGAAGAATGGGGCGGGCGGCTGATCCACTTCTCCACCGACTGCGTGTTCAGCGGCCGCGGCGGCCTGTACACCGAGGATTCGGTGGCCGACGCCGTCGACCTCTACGGCCGCACCAAGCATCTGGGGGAGGTGGACGCGGCCAACGCCCTGGTCATCCGCTCGTCCATCATCGGGCGCGAGCTGAAGCACTTCGCCTCGCTCATCGACTGGTTCCTGGCCCGGGCCGGCGGACGGGTCGGCGGGTACACGCGGGTCGTGTATTCGGGCGTGACCACCAGGTACATGGCCCGCCTGGTGGGCGACCTCATCGAGCGGCACCCGGACCTGCGTGGCCTGTGGCAGCTGGCGTCGGTGCCCATCGCCAAGCACGACCTGCTGCTGCTGGTGCGCGAAGCCTACGGGCTGGACATCGCCGTCGATCCCGACGATACCGTGGTCCTGGACCGCAGCCTGGATGGCCGGCGCTTCGCCACCGCGACGGGCATCGTCGTGCCGTCCTGGCCGGAACTCGTGGCCGATATGGCCGCCGATCCCACTCCCTACGCCCAGTGGAGGCAGCAATCGTGAGCGCGAACAGGCACGCAGGAGTCTTCGACGGCAAGCGGCTGCTGATCACCGGCGGCACCGGCAGCATGGGCAAGACCCTGGTGCGGCGCCTGCTGACCGGCGAGATGGGCGATCCCGCGAAGATCATCATCTACTCCCGGGACGAGGCCAAGCAGCACTTCATGCGCGTGGAGTACCACAACCTGCGCGCCGCCACCGACGAGATCATCTACAACAACTTCCAGCAGAAGCTGGACTTCCGCATCGGCGACGTGCGCGACTTCAACTCCGTGGCCTCTGTGCTGCGGCACGTGGACGTGGTGTTCAACGCGGCCGCGCTGAAGCAGGTGCCCAGCTGCGAGTACTTCCCCCACCAGGCGGTGCAGACCAACATCGAGGGCGCGTCGAACATCGTGCGCGCCATCCAGCAGCACGGCCTGCAGGTCCAGACGGTCATCGGCATCAGCACCGACAAGGCCTGCATGCCGGTCAACGTCATGGGCATGACCAAGGCCCTGCAGGAGCGCATCATCATCGCCGGGAACATGAAGTGCCCCGACACGCGGTTCGTCTGCGTGCGCTACGGCAACGTGCTGGCCTCCCGCGGCTCGGTGATCCCGCTGTTCCACAGCCAGGTCGCCGCGGGCGGGCCTTTGACCGTGACCACGCCCGACATGACCCGCTTTTTGATATCCCTGGACGACGCCGTCGACACCGTGATGGCGGCCTACCTGGACGGCGAACCGGGCGAGACCTTCGTGCCCCGGGCGCCGGCGGCGCTGATCACCAACGTGGCCAAGGCGATCATCGGCGACCGGGAGATCGGAATCAGATACGTGGGCGTGCGGCCCGGCGAGAAGACCCACGAGATCATGGTCAGCGACGTCGAGGCCGCCTTCACCGTGCAGAAGGGCGCCTGGTACGCCATCAAGTCCATGCTGCCGGAGGTGCGCGGGCCGGCCGCGTGGACGCCGGCGCTCTGCGGCGAGTACAGTTCCAGCGCCGACGTCCTGGACCTGGACCGGACCCGCGCCTTGCTGCACGCCAAGGACCTCTTGACCATCAACGCCGACGCTTCCGGGGAGCTGCTGCGATGAAGATCATGACCGTCGTGGGGACCAGGCCCGAGATCATCCGCCTGTCCCGCGTGATCCCCCTGCTGGACGAGCGCGCCTCGGCCCACGTGCTGGTGCATACGGGCCAGAACTACGACGAGCGCCTGAGCGACCTGTTCTTCCGCGAGCTGGGCGTGCGCGCCCCGGACGAGCACCTGGGCATCCGCGCGGCCACCTTCGGTGAGCAGGTCGGGGCCATCCTGGCCGCGGGCGAAGGATTGATGCGTAAGCACCGGCCGGATCGTTTGCTGATCCTGGGCGATACCAACAGCGGCCTCGTCGCGCTGGTGGCGCGGCGCCTGGGCATCCCCGTCTACCACATGGAGGCGGGCAACCGCTGCTACGACGACCGGGTGCCCGAAGAGGTGAACCGGCGGGTGATCGACCACTGCTCGACCGTGCTTCTGCCCTACACCGAGCGCAGCCGCCAGAACCTGCTGGCCGAGGGCATCGCGGGCCAGCGCATCTACGTCACTGGAAATCCCATCAAGGAAGTGATCGACCACTACGCCGACCGCATCGCCGCCAGCCGGGCCCTCGGCACCCTGGGGCTCGAGCCGGGGCGGTTCTTCCTGGTCACGATGCACCGCTCCGAGAACGTGGACGTCGAGGCGCGGCTGCGTGCTTTGGTGGACGCGCTGGCGGCGTTGCACGCGGCCTACGGGTTCCCGGTGGTGTGCTCGTTCCACCCGCGGACGCGGGCCAAGGTGGAGGCCTTCGGCGTGGACGTGGCGCGCGCGGGGTTGCACTTCGTGCCGCCGCTTGGATTTTTCGACTTCGTGCGCCTCGAGCAGACGGCGTTCTGCGTGCTGTCGGACAGCGGCACGGTGCAGGAGGAGGCGTGCATCTTCCAGACCCCCAACGTGACGCTGCGCGACGTGACCGAACGGCCGGAGACACTCGAGGGCGGGTCGAACGTTTTGGCCGGCGCCGACGTCGACGCGATCCTGGGGCATGTGGCGGCGGTGGCTGCCGGCCGGCGCGGCGGGTGGCGGGTGCCGACGGAGTATCTGGCGGGGAACGTGGCGGATACGGTTTGCCGGATCGTGTTGGGGCATCGGGTGGGGGACCTGGCGGAGGCGGAGTGGCAGAAGG
>JACZKN010000213.1 GCA_014859985.1 Candidatus Krumholzibacteriia bacterium
GTGCTGCTGGCCTGCGCGCTGGCGGCCGTCGCGCCGCCGGTGGCCGCGCAGCCGCCGGGCCCGGACCCGGTGCGGCTGCTGGCCGAAGGCAACCAGGCCTACACCGCAGGGGATCTGGACCGGGCCCTTTCCCTCTACGGCGAGGTGCGCGCCCTGGGCATCGACGACCCGGTGCTCCACTACAACCTCGGCAACACCCACGCGCGCCGCGGCGAGTTGGGCCTGGCGGTGGCCAGCTACCTGCGCGCCCAGCGGCTGGACCCGCGGAATGCCGACATCCGGTCCAACCTGGCCTGGGTCCGCCGCCAGATCCGCGACCTCGAGCTGGCGCCCCAGGATCTTCCCCTGTTCATCCACCAGTTCGTGGCCGTGGTCGGCCGGTTCACCCTCGGCGAATGGGCGGCGGCGGTGCTGGTGCTGGTCTGGTCCCTGGCGGCGCTGGTGGCCTGGGGCTGGTACCGCGGCGGACTCGGCGAGGGCCCGCGGCGGGGCGGGCTCGCCCTGGCAGCGCTGCTGCTGCTGGCCGGGGCGGTGACCGCCTGGCGCTGGCACGGGGAGCGCATGACGGACACGGCGGTGGTGGTGGCCGCCGAATCGGCGGTGCGCTCGGGTCCGGCGGAGTCCTTCCCGGTGCTGTTCATGGTCCACGACGGCCTGGCGGTGCGGCTGGACGGGGCGCGCGAGGGATGGGTCCGCATCTCCCTGGGCGGGGACTGGCAGGGCTGGCTGCCCCTGGCGGACGTGGTCCGGGTGGGAGCGCCGGCGCCGGATCAGGGACAGTAGACGGCCTCGGTGGTGGGCGTCTCGCGGACGGTGACGTCCACGAGCAGCGGCAGGTGCGGCGCCAGCCGGGCGTGGATCCACGCCGCGAGGATCTCCGCCGTGGGGTTTTCCAGCCCTTCGAGATCGTTCAGGCAGCGGTGGTCCAGCTCCCGCAGCAGAGGCCGGCAGGCCGCCGCGACCTCGGTGTAGTCCTGGACCCACCCCAACTGTGGGTCCAGTTCGCCCTCCAGACCCAGCACCACGGTGTACGTATGTCCGTGCAAGCGGCGGCACTTGTGCTCCGCCGGGACGTGGGGCAGCCAGTGGGCGGCGTCGAAGCGGAAGCTCTTGGTGATCCGGCAGCGCATGGTTCTCCGTTTCCGGCCCGCGGGGCGCCGGGCCAGGGGCCCAAGTAAGCGCCCGGCCCGCCCGGACGCAACGTCCATTCCCGGCAAAAAACGGTCAATCCCGAGCGCCTCCGGCCGATTACAGGGATGAGAACACCGGAGATGGGCCCCGTCGGCCCCTCCGCAGACCCCGGACTCGCCCGAACGAGGAATGCCGTGGCACAACTGACCCTCGATACCCCGGAGAGCCGCGACCAGGCCGCCGCCGACCGGGACCCCCTGCAGGAGGCCCTGCGGGCCGCCGCGGCCGACCGCTCCGAGGACGGCGCCGGTCCGGACGTCCTGCCCCTGCTGCGCCGGGGCGTCGAGGAACTGGGCGCCCTGACCCAGATGAAGGAGTTCCCCGCCTGGTTCGCCCGTTTCGCCGAGCAGACCGGGCTGCGGCTGCTGCTGCTCAAGCGCTGGACCAGCGGGCTTCAGGTCTTTCTTGAGATCAACCTGCGTATGCCCAAGGAAGCCAAGCAGAAGCGTGCCGACGGCCGGGCGCCCATCCCCAGCGTGGCGGGCGACATCTTCCAGGCCGTGGGCGAGGAAGCCGGCGTCTACTCCGGGCCGGTGCCGGTGAAGCATTTTCCCCTGGACCTGACCCTGATGCTCGGGCGGGGCAGCCGGGACCGCCATATCCTGCTGCTGCCGCTGCCATCGCAGAACCACTGGAACACGTTCCTGTACCTGGATGCCGGCGAGACCTCGGGCCGGGCCCTGGCCGTGGCCGAGGTGCTGGCCCATTACGCCCTGGCGCGCATGACCCTGCTGCAGCGGGGCGCCCCGACGGTGCGGGGTCACGTGGCGGAGATCCTCCGCAACGAGTTGGCCCGGCGCGCCGCCCCGGGCCCGGGCAGCGAACCGGAGCCGGCCGCCGGCGCCCGCGACCGGAAGGCCGCGGACGCGGCTCCGCCGGTGGAGCTCCGTCCCCGGCCGATCCCGGAGGCCGACCCCTTCACGGCCCAGCCGGAGCCGCCCCGGGCAACGGAGCCATCGGTCCCCGCGCCCAGGCGGGAGAGGAAGGCCCGCAGCCTGGAGGGCACGGCCGCCGCGCTGCCCGAGGTGCCGCCCTGGGCCCAGCTCGCGGAGACCGGCAGCCTCACGCCCCAGATGATCTTCCAGCACAGCGGGGAACTGCCGGCCCTGCCCCGGGCCGCCGCCCACATCATGGCGGTGATCGAGGACCCGCGCACCACGGCCACCAGCCTGGAGAAGGCCCTGGCCATGGACCAGGCCCTGACGGCCAAGGTGCTGCGCATCGCCAACAGCCCGTTCTACGGCGCGGTGCGCGAGATCCGCACCGTCAGCGAGGCCATCGTGCGCCTGGGCTTCGTGGCGATCCGCAACTGGACCCTGGTCACCGCAGCCCGTTCCATCTTCCTGACCCCCGGCGCGGGGATGCTCTACCGCAGCATCTGGAAGCAGTCGGTGCTGTCGGCGATGGCGGCCCAGCTGGTGGCCCAGGTGGCCCAGGGCCGCGAGCCCGAGAGCGTCTTCATCGGCGGCCTGATGCAGAACATCGGCCAGCTGGTGCTGGCCCGCAGCCACCCGGAACTCTTCCAGGAGATCCTCAGCGACTCGGCCCGCGAACAGAAGCCGTACCACGAGGTGGAGCGGCGCATGCTGGGCTTCGACCACGGCGAACTGGGCGCCCTGCTGATCCGCGAGTGGAACCTCAGTGCGGAGCTGGAGGAGGCGGTCCGCTGGCACCACCGCTACGACCACGAGGACGCGCACAACGGGCGCATGGCGGCGATGATCGCCCTGGGCGAGGAGGTCGCCGCGTGCAGCGGCGCCGAGGCCAGGCCCGAGCAGGACGCGGTGCCGCCGACCAGCGAGGCCGCCCGCTTCCTGGGCTTGACGCAGGCCCAGCTGGCGGACCTGCACCGCCGGGCGCAGGAACTGCACATCGACCCGCATTTCTTCAGCTGAAGGGCTTCAGGCGCCGGCCGGCGGCTCGAAATGGCGGCGGCAGCGGGCCTCGTAGGTCTCCTGGGCGCCCACGAGCACCTGGGCGGTGGACTCGCTCAGACGCTGGGTGAAGTTGGCAGGGTCGCCGCAGACCATGCAGATGGCCAGCTGCTTGGTGACGTACTCGGCACTGCACAGCAGCTGCGGCATGGGGCCGAAGGGCTCGCCCCGGTAGTCCAGGTCCAGCCCGGCGACGATCACCCTCCTGCCCTGGTTGGCCAGCTTGTTGGTGACCTCCACGATCTCCGGACCGAAGAACTGGCCCTCGTCGATGGCCACCAGTTCGGTGCGGTCGTCCACCAGGTCCAGGATGTCGGTCACGTGGGTCAGGGCGATCCCCGGCAGGGACTGCTGGCTGTGGGAGACGATGCTGGTGGCGTCGTAGCGCGCGTCGATGCCGTGCTTGAAGATCTGCACCCGCCGGCGCGCGATCTGGGCGCGGCGGATGCGCTTGATGAGTTCCTCGCTCTTGCCGCTGAACATCGGTCCGCAGATGACCTCGATCCAGCCCGTCTTGCCGTGCACGACCTGCATGCCGCTCCGTTCCTCGCCGCCGCCCCGGCGAACGCCAAGGATAGGACACCGGCGCGCACGGGACAACCGGCGAACGGGGCCGCGGCGGGTTTTCCCGTGGCGGGCGCGCGGCCAGCGGTTATACTTCGGCGCCATGTGGAACCGCAACGACTTCCTGGCCGCCGTGCCCCTGGGCACGGTCGGCATGATCCACCTGCAGCCCCTGCCGGGCAGCCCCCGCTGGGGCGGTGACCTGGCGGCGGTGCGTGCGGCCGCCCTGCGCGACGCCGACGCCCTGGTCGAGGCCGGCTGGGGCGCGGTGATGGTGGAGAACTACCACGACGTCCCCTTCTTCCCGGAAGCGGTGCCGGCTCACACCGTGGCGGCGCTGACGGCGCTGGTCGGGGCCGTCCGGGAGCGCCACCCTGGCCTCGTCGTGGGCGTGAACGTGCTGCGCAACGACGCGGCTGCCGCCCTGGGCGTCGCGGCCGCCACCGGGGCCCGCTTCGTGCGGGTGAACGTGCACGCGGGGGCGGCGGTCACCGACCAGGGACCGCTGGCCGGACGCGCCTGGCACACGCTGCGCCTGCGGCGCGAACTGGGACTCGAGGACGTGGGCATCCTGGCCGACGTGCGGGTCAAGCACGCGCGGCCCCTGGTGGAGCGGTCCCTAGCGGAAGAGGCGGCGGACCTGCGTCTGCGCGGTCTGGCCGATGCCTTGATCGTCACCGGACCGGCGACGGGTGCTCCCGTCGCCCTGGACGACCTGCGGGCCGTCCGCGCGGCGCTGCCCGACTGCCCCCTGCTGGCGGGCAGCGGCGCCACCGCGGATACGGTGGCGGAACTGCTGCGCCACGCTGACGGTTGCATCGTCGGTTCGTCCCTGCAGCGCCCCGAACCCGCGACCGGCCGCCCGGCCCCCGATCCGGGGCGGGCCCACGCCTTCCTGGCCGCCGTGGCGGCCGCACGGCGAAAGGACTGACCCGGCCATGCGCATCCTCGTCACCGGCGGCGCCGGTTTCATCGGTTCGAACTACATCCGCCTCCTGCTGGGCACCGGCGGCGACGAGCGCGTCGTCAATCTCGATCTGCTGACCTACGCGGGCAACCTGGAGAACCTGGCCGGCTGCGAGGGCGACCCGCGCTACCGCTTCGTCCGCGGCGACATCCGCGATCGCGCCCTGGTGCGCGGTCTGCTGGCCGCGGAGGGGATCGACGCCGTCGTGCACTTCGCCGCCGAGAGCCACGTGGACCGCTCGGTCGAGGGTCCGGAGATCTTCGTCAGCACCAACGTCCTGGGCACGGAGATGCTCCTGGAGGAGGCCCGTGCCGCAGGCGTCGCCAGGTTCGTGATGGTCTCCACCGACGAGGTCTACGGCTCCCTGGGCGAGACGGGGCTCTTCACCGAGGACACGCCCCTGGCCCCGAACTCGCCCTATGCGGCCAGCAAGGCCGCGGCCGACCTGCTGTGCCGGGCCTTCCACCACACCTGGGGCTTCCCGGTGATGACGACGCGCTGCAGCAACAACTACGGGGCCTACCAGTTTCCCGAGAAGCTGATCCCGCTGATGATCGCCAACGCCCTGGCGGACAAGCCCCTGCCCGTCTACGGCGACGGCCGCAACGTGCGCGATTGGCTGTGGGTCGAGGACCACTGCCGGGCCGTCGACCTGGTGCTGCGGCGCGGCGCGCCCGGGCGGGTCTACAACATCGGCGGGTGCAACGAGCTGGCGAACATCGACCTGGTCACGCTGCTGGTCGATCGCCTGGGCAGATCCCGCGACCTGATCACCTTCGTCGCCGATCGTCCGGGCCACGACCGCCGCTACGCCATCGACGCCTCGCGCATCATGGCCGAGCTGGGCTGGGCGCCGTCGGTCACCTTCGCCGAAGGCCTGGCCCGCACCGTGGACTGGTACCTGGCCAACCGCGCCTGGTGGGAAACGATCTGCAGCGGCGCCTACCGGGACTACTACGCCCGCATGTACGGCAGCCGCGGCGCCGCGGGCACCACGCCGGGAGACGGCCCGTGAATCCCGCGTGCCTGCTGCCCGACGGAAGGCGCGTGGCCGTCGCCGCCGAGGCCGCGGACCGGCTCTGCGCCGGGGTGCTGGTGCT
>JACZKN010000214.1 GCA_014859985.1 Candidatus Krumholzibacteriia bacterium
CACCTCCACCCGCGCGATGGTCGCGTGGGGGATCGTCTCCTCGGCAAGCCCGTAGTTGCCCGGCCGCCCGAGCACCAGGGCTTCGTCCGTGATGGCCGTGACCTGGCCCTCGCGGGTGCGGCCGTCGTGCAGGTGCACGCGCACGCGGGTGCCCGGCCTGACCACCGGCCCGTCCGCCGGCGCTGCGGTCGCGACCGGATCCCCCGGCAGCGGCACCACCGCCGTCCGGTAGCCCGAGCACCCGGCCAGGACCGCCGGCAGCACCAGGGAGAGCGCCAGCCACCGCAATCCGCTCATGCCTACCTCACCGTCCGCCGTCGCGCCCATCCCCGACAACCACCCCGATCGTCCCATACCGCGGCGCCAGCAGCGCCCCCAGCACGTATCCGCCCAGCACGCCCGGCAGCCAGGCGGCTTCCACGCCGTAGGCGTCGTAGAACACCGCCCCAACGGCGATCCCCAGCACGATCGCCCCCCACATGATCGCGCGGCCGCGAATGGTGATGGCGATCTGCGCGCCGCAGCCGGCGCAGCCGAAGGAAAAGAGACGGGTCAGCCACAGCACCTGCCAGCGGTTGAAGCCGTGCCCGCACTTGGGGCAGGGAATGTCCATGTTAGCCCTCCTGCCGGGGACCTACCCGCCGGTCATCACCGGCATCCCCATCGCCGGCCAGATCTTCCACACGAACACGAAGATCACCACCAGCAGCGCCAGGCTGGGCACGATCCCGTGCACGAAGAAGTCCCGCGCCCGGAACTGGCCGCTCTCGTAGGCGATGGCGTTGGGCGCCGCCCCCACCAGCAGCAGGAACGGCATCCCGGCCGCCGCCAGCGAGACGAACATCACCGCCTCCGGGTGCACCCCCACGAACCCCGCCATCACCAGCGCCACGGGCAGGGTGATGGCGATGGCCGCCACGTTCATGATGAAGTTGGTCATCAGCAGCACGAACGCCGCCACCCCCATGATGAACACCAGCCAGGGCGCCTCGTGGAACAGGCCCAGCCAGTTGATCGCCAGCCACTCGGCGGCGCCCGTCTCCCACAGGCAGAAGCCCAGGCTCATGGCGCCGCCGAACAGCAGCACGATGTTCCAGGGCAGGTTCTCCAGGTCCTTCAGCTCCAGTACGCCCGACACGAAGAAGACCACGGCCGCCAGCAGGATCACGGCGCTCTTGTCCACCGGCGCCAGCGCGGGCACGAACGAGCGCGCGACCAGCAGGCCCATCACCGCCAGCACCACCGTCAGCGTGCCCACCTCCTTGCGCGCCAAGGGCGGCAGCCGGTCCTGCAGGGTCCGGGCCTGGGCGTGCAGCCCGGGCAGCCGGCCGCGCTCGGGCGGGAAGGCCACGCACACCCAGCCCCACAGCAGCACCACCATCAGCGCGCCCAAGGGCAGCATGAAGCGGCTCACGTCGAAGAACGAGATCTCCTGGCCCGTCAGCTCCCGGTAGAAGCCGATCGCGACGGCGCCGCGGGCCGCGCCCAGCAGGGTGATGACGCTGCCCGCGCCCGCGGTCCAGGCCATGCCGATGAACAGGCCCTTGCCGAACACCGTCGGCCGGCCCGTGGGCTCGTACAGGTTGTGCACCACCAGCAGCAGGGGAAAGACCGCCGCCGCGACCGCCGTGTGGGCCATGAACAGGGTCAAGGTCGCGGTGAGGGTAAAGACGCCCAGGTAGATCAGCCGCGGGCGCTCGGGGATGGTCGTGAGCATCGAGAAGGCCAGGCGCCGGGTCAGCCCCGTCTTGTTGAATGCCATGCCGATCAGCAACGAGCCCAGGATGAACCACACCGAGGGGTCCATGTAGTCGGTCAGCGCCGTGCGCGAGTCCCGCAGCAGCCACAGCGACTGCACCACGCCGATCACGATGGCCGTGATGCCCACGGGGATGACCTCGAACACCCACCAGATGCCCGCCAAAAGGAACAGGCCCAGGGCGGCCTTGCCCTCGTGGGACAGGACGACCGCGCGGCCGTCCGGGTCGACGGCCGCCGGCAGGGCGGGCATGAAGGCGATCAGCGCGAACAGCGCCCCGCCCACCAGGAAGGGGATCAGCCGCCTGGGGTCACGCACGGGTGGTCACCAGCACCGGAAACTCCAGTTCGCTGCTGAGCCCGGTGATGGGCTCGTGGAATTCGGGGGCCACCAGGCCGCACCCCGCCAGCAGGGCCACCAGTTCGTCCATCGCCCAGGCCCGGTGGCACTGGACGTACCGGCGCAGGGTAGCGGATCCCGGCGCCAGGATCCAGTGGGTGTGGATCTCGGTCTGCGCGTCCTCGTCCCAGGTGTGGGCCTGCAGCCAGAGGTGGGGTTCGTCGGTGAAGGGTCCGGAGGCGACCACCTGCCACTCGGTGGCGTCATCCTCGGCGAAACCGTCCCTGGGCTGATACTCCAGCACGAACAGGCCGCCGGGCTTGAGGCAGGCCACGAGCTGCGGCAGGAACGCCGCCGCCACCCGGGGCGGGAACGAGTGGAACTCCCCGAACCAGAAGGTGACCGCGTCGCACAGGCCGGTGCGGGCCGGCAGGTCCGCCGGCAGCGCCTTGAGGTCCGCGGCGAAGAACGTGCAGTCCAGGCCCGCGTGCCGCGCCTCCTCGCGCGCCCAGTCCAGGGCGGCCGGCGCGAAGTCGAAGCCCACGCCGGTGTGCCCGCGCCGGGCCAGTTCGTGCAGGTACAGGCCCGGGCCGCAGCCCACGTCCAGGATGCGCCGGGGGCCGCTGCCCAGGCGCGATTCCAGCCAATCGCAGTGGCGCTGGATCAGTTCGGGCCGGCGGCTGGCCATGTCCGTGGTGGGGTCCAGGTGCCAGCGCAGGACCCGTTCGCTGAACGCCGGTTCGTCCCAGGGCAGCTGGTGGGCGCCGTCCCAGGCCCGGGGCGGTGTCGAGGCGGCCATCAGCGGCTTAAGCAGGGCGTTCAGGTCGGCGGGCAGGGGCACGGGCCGGCTCCTTGAAGGCGGGGGATAACGGGGGCCGGCCAGCGTGCTGCCGGGATGGCGCTTGCGCCGCTATTATCCCTTGCGCGGGCGCGGTTTTCCACCGCCAAGACCGGGTCGTCCCCCGTTTGTCCCCGGATCCGTCCCCGGTCCGGGCGGGCTTGTCCCCGGGTTATCCCCACCGTTTGGCGGCGCTCCCGGAGGCCGCGGTTTCGGACCGGCCCGCCGCGTGTTATCCTCGGGGGCCCGACCGTCCCTGATCACCCGACCCGGCCGAGGAGTCCGCTTGGAAGTCCGTTCCCAACCCGTCGACGGTCCCGGCCAGCCCGAGCGCCCGGCCCGCAGCCGGCTGGGTTACGACCGCCTGCCCGAAGGCCGCCAGCCGCCGTTCTCCGAGGAGGCCGAGCAGGCCGTCCTTGGCGCGGCCATGGTGGACAAGGAGGCGGTCGGCCTGGCGCGCGAGCGCATCATCCACGCCGACTTCTACCGCCTGGAACATCAGCTCGTCTTTCGGGCCATGTGCTCCCTGTACGAGAACGACCAGGCCGTCGATCCCATCACCGTGGCCGACATCCTGCAGCGCTCGGCCGAGGACTTCCTGGACCCGGTGCAGCTGAAGAACCTGCGCGGCCGCGACCTGCTCGAGGTGGTCGGCGGCATGGACTTCCTGATCGACCTGGCCGGCATGATGGGCACCGCGGCCAACGTCGTCTACCACGCCGGCATCGTCAGGGAGAAGGCCACCCTGCGGCGGCTGATCACCGTCTCGTCGAACATCGCGGCCGAGGCCTACGCCGCCGGCGACGAGGCCGCCGCCATCCTGGACCGGGCCCAGGCCCGCATCTACGAGGTGAGCGAGGAATCGCGCACCGGCGGCTTCACCGGCGTCTCGACGATCGTGCCCCGGGCCTTCAAGTCGATCGAGGAGGCCTTCCAGTCCGGCAGCGACGTCACCGGCCTGCACACCGGCTTCCTGGACATGGACCGCAAGACCGGCGGCCTGCAGAACGGCGACCTGATCATCGTGGCGGCGCGGCCGTCGATGGGCAAGACCTCCCTGGCGCTGAACCTGGCCTACAACGTGGCCCTGCGCGAGAAGGTGGGGGTCGGCATCTTCTCCCTGGAGATGGCCCGCGAGCAGCTGGTGATGCGCATGCTGGGCTCCAGCGCCGGCTTCAACCTGCACAACCTCAGGCGGGGCAAGCTGCGGGCCGAGGACTGGCCGCGCCTGACCCAGGCCTGCGACCAGCTCTCGCAGCTGCCCATCTACATCGACGACACCAGCGGCATCTCGGTGCTGGAGATGAAGGCCAAGGCCCGGCGGCTGAAGCAGCAGCATGGCCTGGGCCTGCTGGTGGTCGACTACATGCAGCTGATGACCGGCGGCGGCAAGGCCGAGAACCGGCAGCAGGAGATCTCCGTCATCAGCCGCAACCTCAAGGGCATGGCCAAGGACCTCGAGGTGCCGGTCATCGCCCTGTCGCAGCTCTCGCGCGGCGTCGAGGCCCGCGGCGACCACAAGCCGATGCTGAGCGATCTGCGCGAATCCGGCGCCATCGAGCAGGATGCGGACCTCGTCATGTTCATCTATCGTGAAGAGGTCTACAAGCCCGACGACGAGACGGTGCGCAACCTGGCCACCATCATCATCGGCAAGCAGCGCAACGGGCCCATCGGGCAGTTCGACCTGCACTTCCACAAGGAATTCACGCGGTTCGCCGATCTGGCGCGTTGAGGGAACGACGACGGGTGGGACGGAGCCGCCGGGGAGCCATGGTCAACCGCTGTGGGGATCGGATTCGATGCGGCCGGCGCGGCGTTGCTGCGGCGGCCGTGGCCGTTGGCCTGGCGGCCGTGCTGGCCGGCTGCGGCGGCGACGGCGGACCGGGCGACGGCCGGGGCCCGGCGCCCGACCCCGAACGCGACGGCTGCGCGCCCTACGCCTGGTACACCGCCGGGGACGTGCCCGTCCGCATCGCCGCGGCCTGGACCGGCGGGCTGGTCGAGGACATCGCCGTCCAGGACGGCCTGGCGGCGTTGGCCAGCCGCTCCTGCGGGCTGCGGCTGGTGGACGTGAGCGACCCGGCCGCGCCCCGGCTGCTGGGCGTCGGCTCGGGCCTGCCGGCGGTGGCGGTGGACCTGCTGGACGACCTGGTCGCCGTCGCCGAGGGGGATCAGGGCTTCTCCCTGCACGACGTCTCGGCGCCCGCGGCGCCGGTGCTGCTCTGCCGGGTGGCCGTCAGCGGCGCCGTCGGGGGTTCCCGCTACACCGATGCGGTGCTGCTGGACGGGACGCGCCTGTTCGTGGCCGGCTTCCACCGCCAGCTCGTCAGCTACGACGTCAGCGACCCGCGCGTCCCGGTGGAGAAGGGGCGGCTGCTGCTGGATCGGCCCGGCGCCCTGGCGGCGGTGGGGGGCCGGCTCTTCGCCGGCGGCCGCGCCGTGGCCCGCGTCGGTC
>JACZKN010000215.1 GCA_014859985.1 Candidatus Krumholzibacteriia bacterium
GGACGTCGGGCGCGGCGCCGCGGCGCCGCGCCCGACGTCCAGCAGGTCATCGAGCACGAGCACGCTCGCGAGCGCGACCAGGGCCGCCGCCAGGATCGTCGCCGCCATCGCCGGTCGCCGGTTCATCCACCTCTCCTTGGCGCGGGGTGGCGAACGGTCGCCGATCGCGCCGGCGAAATTTCGCCATCTTGTCTGCGCGTGAACCTTGCGTCTCGCCGAAGTCGTTGTCAAGCTGTAATTTGTCGCCAAGACGGCGAAACGGCACGCCCATTGCCAAGACCGGCGGAAACACGTCGGCACGGAACGCCGGCCCCGGGCCGGCACCCACCCGGACATGGAGGTCGGATCCCCATGGCAGAGATCATCCCCCGCTGGGAGTGGCGCACCTTTGGCAGCGGAGCGTTCGGGGCCGGCGAGGACCTGATCCGTGCCACCGGTGCGGCCAGGACCCGGCAGAGCACCGAGGTCTACATCCTCTCGGCCCAGAGCATGAACAACACCAAGGTCCGCGACGGCCTGATGGACATCAAGACCCTCAAGGCGGTCGACGCCAACGCCCTGGAGCAGTGGAATCCCATCCTCAAGGCCGAATTCCCCCTCGCGGCGGCCACGCTGGAGGGGATCTTCGCCGCCTTCGGCGTCCCGATGCCCGCGCTGGCGCGGGCGAGCTACAGCTTCGAGCAGTACCTAGGCGAACTCGTCGCCCCGCATCCCGACCTGGCGGCGGTCGACGTCGCGAAGGTGCGGCACGGCTACGTGATCGACGGTACCATCGTCGAGATCGCCGAGGTCACGTTCAACGGGACCCCGCGGCGCACGGTCGCCGTCGAGCACGAGGACCCGGCGCTGGTCTGGAGCGTCGTCCGCAGGCTGCAGCTGGACGGCTTCGAGAACGTCAACTACCTGCGCGCCATGAAGGCCGTCGTGGGCATGGCATAGGAGGCCGACCGTGGGCAAGGAGATCGAGCGCAAGTTCCTGGTGAAGGACGACCGGTACCGGCGGCTGGGGGAGGGCGTGCTCTTCCGTCAGGGCTACCTGAACTCGGCCAAGGAGCGCGTGGTGCGCGTGCGCACGATGGGCGACGCTGCCGCGCTGACCGTCAAGGGCGTGACCGTGGGCGCGACCAGGCTGGAGTTCGAGTACGCGATCCCCCTGGCGGACGCCCGCCAGCTGCTGGACCTTTGCGAGCAGCCGCTGATCGAGAAGACCCGCTACAAGGTCGCCGCCGGCGACCTGGTCTGGGAGATCGACGAGTTCCAAGGGGCCAACGAGGGCCTCGTCGTGGCCGAGTGCGAACTGGAAGCCGAGGATCAGCAAGTCGCGCTGCCCGACTGGGTGGGCTTGGAGGTCACGGGCGATCCCCGCTACTTCAACAGCAACCTCATCGCGAAACCGTTCACGACATGGTAGGCGGGCGATGACACCCCCGGTGGACGCCGCCGTCGACCGCGCGGCCCTCGGCCGCATCGACGAGATCCTGGACTTGTCGCGCAGCAAGCTGAGCGAGGTTCCCGACAAGCTGCCCACGACCAGCGAACGCTGGATGCGCTACCTGGGCTTCCCGGCCGGCGTGGCGGCCTTCCTGGTCCTCTACTACCTGCCCACCCCGTCCGGCCTGACCACGGGCGGCCAGGTCGTGATCGCCTGCTTCGCCGCTGCCCTGGTCTGGTGGATCACCGAGCCGATCCCCACCTACCTGACCAGCCTCGTGCTGATGGCGATGCTCGTCTTCTGCAATGGCTGGCCCGAGGACGAGGTGCTGGGAGTCCTGGGCTTCAGCGTGATCTGGCTGAACATCCTGGCGTTCATCCTGTCCTCGATGCTGGTCAAGACCAATCTGGCCAAGCGAATCGCCCTGTCCCTGATCGTGCGCTTCGGCCGCACCTCGCGCTGGATCCTGCTGGCGTTCTTCGTCCTGAACCTGGTGCTGGCGGCCTTCATACCGGCGACCGCGGCGCGCGCGGCGATCCTGCTGCCGATCATCCTGGTGGTGGCCAGCATCTACGGGGCCAGCAACCGGAACCCCAACAACTTCGGCCGCAACCTCTTCCTGCAGAACCTGCAGGGCATCAACTTCTGCTCGAGCGCCTACATGACCGGTTCCAACGCCAACCTCATCGCCGTGGCGTTCATCCTCTCCATGGGCGGCAGCCGGGTCTACTACACCGACTGGCTGTTCGCGGCCATGCCCGTGGTGCTTGCGGCAATGCTGATCAGCTGGTGGCTGGGCCCCCGCCTGGTGTTCCGCATCCCGCGCGAGCAGCAATCGCCCGTGGTAGAGGGCGGCATCGAACGGATGCAGCAGAAGCTGCACGAGATGGGTCCGGTCACCCAGGGCGAGAAGAAGGCGGCGGCGGTGTTCGGCCTGGTGATCGTGCTGTGGATCACCGACAAGTTGCACATGGAAGTGCTGGGGTTCGAGATCTCCGCCGTGATGGCGGCCTTCATCGGCGCGGTGATCGCCCTGGCGCCCCGGGTCGGGCTGTTGAAGTGGAACGAGGCCGACATCCCCTGGCACCTGATGCTGTTCTCCTGCGGCGCCTACGCGGGCGGGCTGGCCCTCAACGACACGGGCGCGGCGCGCTGGCTGGTGGGTTCGATCTTCGCCGCCCTCGACATCCGGCCCGGCGTGGACTTCTGGCCCGTCTACTGCATCGTCATCGCCGTGAACATGTTCAGCCACATCTTCTTCACCAGCAAGACGATGCGCACGCTGATCTTCATTCCCTTCGTGATCGCCGTGGCCCAGAACCTGGGCTTCGATCCCCTGTGGCTGGCGCTGCCGGCGGCCTTGACCATCGACTGGGTCATCGCCCTGCCCATCAATGCGAAGCCCAACGTGATCCTGTTCGCGACCGGCCAGTACTCGGTGCTCGACAATCTCAAATACGGCCTGCTGATGACGTGCGTCGGCACGCTGCTGCTCATCGCCGCGGGCTTCACCTGGTTCCGCGTGCTGGGCGTCACCCCGGGATGGTAGCCATGAAGGCCAGGCGCGTCGCGTTCATGCTGCTGGTGCTGGCGCTCTCGGCGCTCACCCTCTTCGTGATCGTCCTGCTGGACGAGGCGGCGCAGGCGGCGGAGATCGCGTCGGCGGCGGACGCGCGGCCGGACACGCTGGCCGCATACTCGGAGATCGTCAGCGTCGCCCCCGGCGGCGACGCCGTTGTTACGGTCACGGCCGTCGTCGGCCGAGTCAGCTCGATGACCCTCCTGCTGCCTTGGGGGTACGGAGGCGGCCGTGGCCACCGCATCGTGAACGGCCCGGTCGGGTTTGCGCCCGGCGCGGACGGGGAGATCGCGCCGCTGGTCGCGGTGCTGGGCGTGCCGCATTGGAACCTGCGCCTCCTGCCGGGAGCCGCCCCGGGGGACACCGTCGTGATCGAGGCGACGGTGCCCGGATGGCACGACGAGGACGCCGCGCGCCGCCAGTTCGGCGCCCAGGCCTACGCTAGCACCTGGGTGAACACCTCGCGCTTCGTCCTGCGGGACTTCCGGCTGGGGCTCGAGCTGCCGGCGGGACAGGCCGTCGATGCGGTGGACGCGACGACCCCGTCCTTCAACGCGAACCGTACGCCGCAGCCACCCTATGTGATCGGCCGCCGCGGCGATCGCGGGACCTTCACCGTCGGCGTCGCTTCGTTGCCGCCGGCGGGCCGCGTCGCGTTCGCCCTGGACTCGCGGCCGGCACGGCGGGGGCCGCTGCCTCTGGCCCTGGGCGCCGTCGTGTGCGTCCTGTACCTGGTCATATTCCGCGACGTCCTGAAACCGGCAGCCCGCGCCTGAGGAGAGGCTCCATGCCCCTGTTCAAGTCCAGCCAGGCGCTCGCGCAGCAGATCGACGAGTTCCTCGACACCGTGGCCGAGGGTTGCCTCGTCTTCCGCGACGGCGTCCACGCCTACCTCGATGGCGACCGGGAGCGGTTCGGCGAGCGGCTCGCGACGATCAACGCGCTGGAACACAGGGCGGACGACCTGAGCAAGGCCGTCGAGACCCACCTCTATCGGCATTCGCTCATCCCGGAGCACCGCGGCGACGTGCTGGGTCTGCTCGAGACGACCGACACCGTCATCGACACGGCGAAGACCAGCCTCTTCCAGTTCTCGGTGGAGCGGCCGGCCGTGCCCGGCGAGTTCGCGGCGGGGTTCGCGCGCCTGGTGGACGCGAGCTGCGAGGCTGCGCAGGCCGTGGTCGTCGGCGCCCGTACCTTCTTCCGCGACCCGCCGGGCGTCAAGGACCATCTGTACAAGGTGACGCACTACGAGCGCGAGGCCGACGGGATCAGCGACACGCTCAAGCGCCGGGTGTTCGACAGCGGCCTGGACCTGGCCCACAAGATCCACCTGCGCTACTTCGCTTTGAGCATAGAGAAGCTGTCGGACCGCGCCAAGGAAGTCGGCGACCGCCTGGCCATCTACGCGATCAAGCGGAGCACCTGACGTGGAAGTGTTCTTGTTCCTCTCGAGCGGGCTCTTCCTGGGCTGGTCGCTCGGCGCGAACGACGCGGCGAACGTCTTCGGCACCGCCGTGGGCACGCGGATGGTCGCGTTCCGCACGGCGGCCCTGGTCTGCTCGGTCTTTATCGTGCTCGGGGCCGTGGTGAGCGGGGCCGGCGCCGCCCACACCTTGGGACGCCTCGGTGCGGTGGACGCGCTGGCCGGATCGTTCACCGTGGCCCTGTCCGCCGCCCTGACCACCTACGTGATGACGCGGCTGCGGATCCCCGTATCCACCTCGCAGGCCATCGTGGGCGCGATCATCGGCTGGAACTTCTACACCGCCGCCGTGACCGACAGGGGCTCGCTGACCAGGATCGTCGTCACGTGGGTCGCCTGCCCGCTCCTGGCTGCGGCGATCGCCGTGGCGCTGGTGCTCGCGCTGGACGCCGCGACGAACCGGCTGAAGCCGCACCTGCTGGTCCTCGACGCCTGGACGCGCCTGGGCCTGTTGGCCGTCGGCGCCTTCGGCTCCTACAGCCTCGGGGCCAACAACATCGCCAACGTCATGGGAGTGTTCCTGCCGGACAACCCTTTCCGGGACATCGAGTTGTTTGGCGTGACGATCAGCGGCGGACAGCTGCTCTTCGCCCTGGGCGGCGTGGCTATCGGCGTCGGCGTCTTCACCTATTCCGAGCGCGTGATGCGCACCGTGGGGACGGGGCTGCTGCGGCTCTCGCCGCAGGCCGCGCTGGTCGTGGTGATGGCCCAGTCGGTCACCCTGTTCCTGTTCGCCTCCGAGGGCCTGGAGCACTTCCTGGCCAGCCGCGGTCTGCCCACCTTCCCGCTCGTGCCCGTCAGCAGCAGCCAGGCGGTGATCGGGGCGATCGTCGGCATCGGCGTGCTCAAAGGCGGCCGGGGCATCCGCTATGGCGTCCTGCGGGAGATCTCGCTGGGCTGGGCGGCGACGCCGGTGCTGGCCGGCGCCGCCTCGTTCCTGCTGCTCTTCGTCGTGGAGAACGTCTTCGACCAGCGGGTGAACCGGGATCTTACCTATCGGATCGACGCCGCGGTCGTCGCCGAACTGGAGGCCCGGGGCGTGGCGGACGAGGGCCTGGCGACGCTGCACGGGCGCGTCCGCACCAACGCGACGCGGCTGCAGCACGACCTGCGGCAGGCGACGCGCCTGACCGACGAGGAGATCCTCGAGGTCATCGGGACCGCCCGGCTGGGCGACTGGCTGGTCGACGCGGCGGTTGCCGAACGCGAGCTGGGTGGCGGCTGGTTCGACGCTGCGCAGCTGCAGGCGGTCCGGTCCCTGGCCGGCAGGCGCTACGACCGGTCCTGGCGGCTGCGCCGGGACCTCGCCGCCGCGTCGGCGGCGTGGCGGCCGCTGCCGCCGGCGGCGGTCAACCGGATCCACAACAAGGAACTCGAGACGAAGCTGGCCTACCTGGAGCAGGTGTTCCTGGTGGATGAACGCACGGAGTCCCCGGTGGGGTCGCAAGCGCCGGTCGGGAGGGCCGGGTCCGCGGCCGCGACCCCGGAGTAGAACGTCAAACAAGGAGTGATGACATGCGCAAGTTGATCGGCAAGCTGGCCCTGACCGCCGTCGCCGTAGCCCTGATCGCGCTGCCGCTGGCCGCGACGGCCGGCGAGACGCCCCTGCAGGCCGCGAGCGAGGATGGCGTCCTGGTCTGGAAGTCGACGGACAACGCCTTCAAGTGGTGGATCGATGCCCGCGTGTACGCCGACGTGGCGACCTACATGGATGACGGCTGGACCGACGGGGACGACGAGGAGCAGGACCTGATCGGCGGCACGTTCATGCGCCGGGCCCGCTTCGCCGTCAAGACCATCCTGTGGACCGACTGGTACGCCGAGGTGGACATGGACTTCGCCGAGGAGACCACGGCGCTGAAGGACGCCTACGTCGCCTACCGCGGCCTGTTCGGCGGCCGTGGCCACGTGCGCGTCGGCAACTTCCGCCAGCCCTTCGGCCTGGAGGAGAACTTCACCAGCCGCAACCTGCTGTTCATGGAGCGCAGCACCGGCACCGAGCCCTTCGTGGTCGGCCGCCGCATGGGCATCGAGGTCGCCCGCTGGGATCCGGACTGGCGCGTCGCGGCGTCGGTGTACGGGGCCGACGTGTCGGATTTCGCCGGCGAGAAGGACGATGACGAGACGGTCAGCTTCGCGGCCAGGGTCAACTACACGCCGATCCACACCGAGGAGAGCGTGCTGCTGGTGGGCGCGGCGGCCACGCTGCGCAAGACCGATTGGGACGCGGGCGAGGTCCGCTTCGACGTGCGCCCGGAGACCTACGTCGCGGACACGAAGTTCACCGACACCGACGACATCGAGGACGTGGACAAGTACAACGTCCTCGGCGGCGAGCTGGCCTACGTGAACAAGCGGTTCTACGCCCAGGGCGAGTACATGACCGCCGGTGTGACGCGGCTCGAGGGTCTAGAGGACCTGAGCTTCGGCGGCGGCTACGTATACGCCGGTCTCTTCCTGACCGACGACACCCACCCCTACGACTACCAGAACGCCGAGTTCGGCCGGGTCATTCCCCGGTCCAAGAAGGGCGCCTGGGAGCTTGCGGCCCGCTACTCGACCCTCGACCTGGACGATCAGGACATCGAGGGCGGCAGCTCCAGCATCGTCACCCTGGGCCTGAACTGGTACGCGAACCCCAACATCCGCGTGTACCTGAACTACGTCATGGTGAACAACGACGAGACGGCCATGGGCCGGCGTGACGACCTGCCCGGCGACTATGACTTCAATTTCCTCCAGGCTCGGTTCCTGGCGGCCTTCTAGGCCGGAACCGAATCCGTGGCGGAGGGGGCGGCCGGGGGCCGCCCCCTTGCCGTCTCCGGCCGGCTGCCTGGGGCGTCGAGACGGCTACCTCAGCAGCGTCAGCTTCAGCACCCGTTCATCGGCGCCCGTGCGCAGGCGGCAGAGGTAGACGCCGGCCGCCACCGTGCGCCCGGCCTCGTCCCGGCCCCTCCACACGGTGCTGCCGGCACCGGCGGGAGCCGGCCCCCGGTGCAGCTCGCGCACCAGGCGGCCCGCCAGGTCGTAGACGCGCACCTCCAGGTCGCCCGCCCGCGGCAGGTTCCAGGCCACGGTCACGGCGGGGTTGAACGGATTGGGCGCTGCCGTCGCGGAGAAGGGCGTCGCCGCCGGCGGCACCGGGCTGAGGCCCGACGGCACCAGCTGCAGGCGCACGTTGTCGTAGTAGGGGCCCGGCCGCGGATCCCAGGTCCAGCACCAGATCGGGAGCTGCCGCGCCTGCAGCAGGACGCGCACCCAGCGGGTGTCCGCCGGCACCACGTCCAGGTCGAAGGTGACCGAAGGCCGGTGGAACCGGCCGGCGTCCCCGGAGCGCAGGAACGGGTCCCACACCTCCTGCCAGCCCGTCAGGCCGGCCGGATCGGTGGTCACCGCCAGCCCGCAGGCCTCGTAGGCGGGTGGGCACGGGCTGGCGTCGACATAGGCGTCCCAGCCCAGCAGCAGCGCCCCGCACCAGCCCTCGGGCAGGGCGATCGGCGGCGACAGCAGCGTGTTGACCAGGGTGTGGCCGCCGCCCAGCGCGCCGCCGCTGATGGTCACGGCGTAGGTGCTCTCCGGATACGCTGCGTGCGCGACGAAGGTGGGCCCCACACCCGGCACGACCTGCCCGTCGTCCACGAAGGCCCACTGGGGCGAGGGGTTGTCCCGGTCCGGGTCGATCTCCGGCAGGTCGACCCACAGCTGGGCGAAGTCGCCGACGCCGGCCGCGGGCAGCTCGCGCCAGGAGCGCGGGTCGCCGGGTTCGCAGGTCTCCACGGGGCTGGACCAGGAGGGATCGTCCCCCTGCTGCACCGTCACCTGCAGGAGGTCCGCCTGGACGGCGCCGCTCGTGGGCCACAGGCAGTCCTCGTCCGACCAGGCCCCGTCGGTGACGACCCGCAGCTGCACCCGGACCGAGTCGCCGCCGGGGCCCCAGAACTCGCCGGGTGCGTAGGTGACCGTCGCGTCCAGGTCGCGGACCGCGGTGCCGTCCCAGGCGGCGGCCTGCACCACCTGCCCCGCCTTGACGAACTCCACCCGCACCTCGTCGTAGCCGGGTTCCAGGTCGTGGCGGACTCGGCCGGTCACGCGCACCGTCGCCGGCCGGGCCGGGTCGATCGCCCCGGTCCAGGCCAGGCGCGTGTCCCAGCCGTTGCCGTAGCCGCCGGGCTCGTCGCCGGCGGGACAGGCGGGGAATTCGTCGCCGCACCACCAGGCGTGGTTGCCGGCGGTGGCGGGATCCAGGACGGCGGCCGCGTAGGTGGACACCCGCCAGCGCGATTCGGGCTCGACCGAGTCGTCGCGGTGGGTCCAGCCCTGGGCGTCGGGTTCGCCGAGGGTGTCCTGGAACTTGCCTGCGAGGGTGCCGGGGCCCCCGTACAGGTCCAGGGTGTCGGGGGGGCAGACCTGGGCTGCCGCCGGCAGGGCCAGGGCGAAGACGAAGGGCAGAAACAAGATCGGGCGCATGGCAACCTCCTCGCAAGGGCGGGACGGCGGGACGGCGCCCGCCATTGCTCATGAGACGGACCGCCGCCGCCGTTTCCGCGGCCGGAATTCCGCCAGGAGTTGCCAAACCGCCTCCCGTGAGCGACCATGCCTGCGAACCGCAACGGAACCGGAGCCCCCCCATGAACTGCCCCGTCTGCCACAAGCGCAGCATGTACGTGGTCGAACACGACGACATCGAACTGGACGTCTGCGCCGACTGCCAGGGCATCTGGTTCGACGCCGAGGAGCTCGACCTGCTGCTGGGCGGGACGACCCCGCGCGGCCTGCCCTCGGCGACGGGCGCCGCCGAGAAGGCGCGCCCCTGCCCCCGCTGCCGCAAACCCATGGCCAAGGTGAATATAGGCACCGCCGGCGGGGTAACGGTCGATGTGTGCGAGCGGAACGAGTGCGGGCTGTGGTTCGACCGCGGCGAACTGCGCGAGCTCTGCCGCGACCTGGCGGCCACCGGCTGGAACGTGGACCCGGCGGTGCGCAAGTTCCTGAGCGAAGTGTTCCCCGATCTGCCCTAGGCCCCCGCGGGCGCCGCGGCGACCGTGCCGCCGGCCCGGAAAGGTGAAAAGATGATAGCCCTGCTCATCGTGCTCGGACTGGTCGTGATCCTGGTCGGCTGGGTGATCGGCGTCTACAACGGCCTGGTCGGCCTGCGCAACCGCGTCAAGGAGGCCTGGGCCCAGGTGGACGTGCAGCTCAAGCGCCGCTTCGACCTGATCCCCAACCTCATGGAGACCGTCAAGGGCTACATGAACCACGAGCGGGAGACCCTCGAGGCCGTCACCCAGGCCCGGGCCGCCGTCGCCGGCGCCGGCAGCATGGACGCCCGCATGCAGGCCGAGGGCGGGCTGGGCGCCGCCCTGGGCCGCCTGTTCGCCGTGGCCGAGAGCTACCCGGACCTGAAGGCCAGCACCAACTTCCTGTCCCTGCAGGAGGAGCTGGCCAGCACCGAGAACAAGATCTCCTTCGCGCGCCAGTTCTACAACGAGTCGGTCATGAACATGAACAACAAGGTGCAGATGTTCCCGGGCAACATCGTCGCGGGCATCTTCAACTTCGGGAACGAGAAGTTCTTCGAGGTGGACGACGCCGCGCAGCGCGAGGCGCCCAAGGTGGACTTCTCCCGCTAGCGAGGGACGGACGCCGCCATGTGGGAACAGATCGCCGCGAATCGGCGCAAGTCCTTCGTCCTGGTCGCGGGCGCGGCCCTGCTGCTGGCCGCTCTGGGCTGGGCCCTGGGCGAATATTTCGGCGGGCAGGGGGCCGGGCCGGGGGGCGTGGCCGTGGCCCTGGCCGTGTGGTTCGTGATGACCATGGTCGCCTGGCGGCAGGGCGACCAGGTCTTTCTGACCATGTCCGGCGCGAAGAAGGTCAAGGACGGCGACCTGCCGCAGCTGCGCAACGTCGTCGAGGAGATGACCCTCGCGGCGGGCCTGCCCAGGGTGCCGGACATCTACGTCATCGACGACGAGGCGCCCAACGCCTTCGCCACCGGGCGCCGGCCCGAGACCGCGGCGGTGGCGGTGACCAGCGGCCTCTTGAAGACGCTGAACCGGGACGAGCTGCAGGGCGTGATCGCCCACGAGATCGCCCACGTCCGCAACCGCGACATCCTCCTGATGCTGTTCGCCGGCGTCCTGGCCGGGGCCATCGTCATCCTCGCGGAGGTGGGCCTGCGGGGGATGTGGTTCGGTGGCGGGCGCAGCCGTTCGCGGCGCGACGGCGACGGCGGCGGGCAGGGCATCATCGCGCTGATCGCCGTCGTGCTGATGATCGTGGCGCCGATCATCGCCCAGCTCATCTACTTCGCCGTCAGCCGCAAGCGCGAGTACCTGGCCGATGCGTCCGCGGCCTCGTTCACCCGCTACCCCGAGGGTCTGGCCGCGGCGCTGGAGAAGATCGCCGCCTCGCCGCGCAAGCTGGCCTCGGCCAACAGCGCGACCGCGCCCATGTACATCATCAACCCGCTGAAACGCGCCGGCAAGGCGGCGGCCAACGCCACCAGCACCCACCCGCCCATCGACGAGCGCGTGCGCATCCTCAGGGCCATGGGGCGCAGCTCGTTCGCCGCCTACGACGAGGCCTTCCGGCAGGTCAAGGGCGGGCGGCGGGGCGTGGTGCCGGGTTCGGCCCTGGCCGAGGAGAAGGAGGCCGCGGTGCGCGGCGCCTCCGGGGACGGGCCCGTGCTGCGGGACGACCCCCTGCGCCGGGAACGCGCCCGGCAGGTGGACGACTTCATCTACCGAGCCGACGGCTGGCAACGCATCGAGTGTCCCTGCGGCACGGTGCTGAAGCTGCCCGCGGACTTCGCGGCGCCGCGGGCGCGCTGCCCGCGGTGCGGGCGGGTGCACAACCTGCAGGGAGACTGATCGACGCGGGGGGCGGCACCGGAGGCGCCCTCACCCCGGAAAGGTCCGACCCGTTGCCCTACCCGCACGCACGTGCCTTCGCCCTGCCGGTCGCCCTGACCCTCGCCCTCGCCCTCTTCGCCGGCTGCACCTCGACCCGTCGCGCCTGGCTGCCCGGCCAGTGGGAGCAACTGACGGAAGCGGAGCGGGACAATGGCGTCGAACTGAGGCGGGGGCACCGGGCGATCGTCCTGTTCACCAGCGGCCGCCAACGCGAGGCCGACGTCCTGGCGACCGGCCCCGATTGGCTCGTCTTCGGCGGCCCGGGCAACTACGGGCTGCGGGCCGACACGCTGCGGGCGGGCGAGATCGCGGTCATCGGTGTCGAGGAGCCCAGCGGCCTGGGAAGGGTCGGCGCGTACACGCTGATCACGGTTTCGGTGCTGGGCATCGCCTTCGCGGCGATCGTGGCGGGCCTGGACCTCGGCGGGGTGGATTAGCGCACCCGCCCCAGCGCCTCCACCATCGCCCTGCCCTTGTCCATCGCCTCCTGGTACTCCGCGTCCGGATCGCTGTCCGCCGTCACCGCTCCGCCCACGCCGAACGTCGCCAGCTTGCCCGCGCACACCAGCGTGCGGATCACGATGCTCAGGTCCATCGCCCCGCGCCGGTCCAGGTAGCCGAGCGCGCCGCTGTAGACGCCGCGGGCGGCGGGCTCCTCGGCGTCGATGACGCCCATGGCGGCGATCTTGGGCGCCCCGGTCATGGAGCCGCCGGGGAAGCAGGCGCGCACCAGGTCGACGGCGTCCAGGTCCGCCCGCAGGCGGCCCTGCACCGTGCTGACCAGCTGGTGCACGGTGGCGTAGCTCTCGACCGCCGTCAGCTCGGGGACCGTCACGCTGCCGGTCTCGCAGACCCGCCCCAGGTCGCTGCGCACCAGGTCCACGATCATGATGTTCTCGGCCCGGTCCTTGGCGCTGGTGGCCAGCTCGCGGCGCAGCTGCTCGTCCTCTTCCCGGTCGCGGCCGCGGGGGCGGGTGCCCTTGATGGGGCGGCTCTCGGCCCGGCGTTCCCGGTCCAGGCGCAGGAAGCGTTCGGGGGAGGCGCTGACCACCTGCACCTGGGCCGCGTCGACGAACGCCGCGAAGGGGGCCGGGTTGACCGCCCGCAGCACCTCGTACAGGCGCCAGGGCGCGCAGGGCAGGTCCGCCGCCAGCTGCTGGGTGAGGCAGACCTCGAAGACGTCGCCGGCCAGGATGTGCTGCCGGCAGCGCTCGACGGCGGCGGCGTAGGCGGTCCGGTCCCACGGCGCGCGGACCACGAGG
>JACZKN010000031.1 GCA_014859985.1 Candidatus Krumholzibacteriia bacterium
GGCGGCGCCCGGGCAGGCCCAGGATCCGGCCCGCGCCCGCTGGCGGGACGTCCGGTCGCCCATCGTGGGCACCTTCTACCGCTCCGCGTCGCCCACGGCCGGTGCCTTCGTCAACGTGGGGGACCGCGTGGCAAAGGGCCAGACCCTCTGCATCATCGAAGCCATGAAGGTGATGAACGAGATCGATGCCGAGTTCGGCGGCACGATCCGGGAGATCCTCGCGGAGAACGCCACGCCGGTCGAGGCCGAGGCCGTCCTGTTCCTCGTCGATCCGGACTGAGTCGATCCGGACTGAGTGCCGTTCCGCCTTGGTTCCTGCCGGGGCCCGGATCGCCAGGCGCGGTCCGGGCCCCGGCGCGTCCGGATCCGCGCCGGCCGCCGCCGCGCGCAGCCCGCAGTCAAGCCCCCGGCCCGCCGGCCGATAGAAGCGGGGAAGACGACCGCCTCCGCCGGCGGCCGGATCCGCCACAGCCTGCACGCCCGAAAGGATCGCCTCCGATGGACATCAAGAAGATCCTGAACGAGATGATCGCCCGCGGGGCCAGCGATCTGCACGTGAAGGCGGCTTCGCCGCCGGCGTTCCGCATCAACGGGAGCCTGGTCTACTCCGAGCACCCGGCGCCGACGGTCCAGGAGATGGCCACCGTGGCCCAGCAGGTCCTGACCGCGAGCCAGCGGGAGGAGTTCGAGACCACCAAGGAGATCGACTTCGCGTTCGGCCTGCCGGGCGTCGCCCGCTTCCGGGCGAACTTCTACGTCCAGCGCGGCAGCGTGGCCATGGTCTTCCGCCACGTGCCGGTGGAGATCCGCAGCGTCGACGACCTGGGCCTGCCCCCGGTGGTGGCCGACCTGGCCCTGCGCACCCGCGGCCTGATCCTCGTGACCGGAACCGTGGGCAGCGGCAAGAGCACCACCCTGGCCTCCATCGTGGACATCATCAACTCCCGCACGGCCCGGCACGTGATCACGATCGAGGACCCCATCGAGTTCCTCCACCGCGACAACAAGAGCATCATCAGTCAGAGGGAAATCGGTTGTGACACCGACAGTTACAGCGATGCCTTGAAGCATGTCCTGAGGCAGGACCCCGACGTCATCCTCATCGGCGAGATCCGCGACCAGGAGTCCATGAAGATCGCCCTGACGGCGGCCGATACCGGCCACCTCGTGCTCGGGACCATGCACACCACCGACGCGACCCAGACCATCAGTCGCATCATCAGCTTCTTCCCGCCGCACCAGCACCAGGAGATCCGCTACCTGCTGGCCTCGACCCTGGGGGCGGTCATCTCCCAGCGCCTGGTGGCCGACGCCGAGGGCCTGACCCGCTACCCCGCGGCCGAGATCATGATCAACACCGGCACCATCCGCGAGTACATCCGCGACGCCGAGAAGACGGTGATGATCCGCCAGGCCATCCAGGAGGGCTTCGTCCAGCACCAGATGCAGACCTTCGACCAGTCCCTGATGCAGCTCTACAAGGAGGGCAAGATCACCCTCGAGGCGGCCATGAAGGCCAGCAGCAACCCCCACGAATTCGAGCTGCGGGTCAGGGGCATCCACGCCAGCAGCGACACCACCTGGGACGCCTTCGAGGACTCCACCGCCAGCCCGGAGAAGGAGATCAGCCGCCTCTAGCACCGGGTCCCGCACCGCTTGCCGCCCCGCGGAGAACGGCCCCGGTCCGGGGCCGTTTTCCCTTGCCAACCCCCTTGGGGGCACCCACAATAGGCCCCATGCACCGCTGACTCCCGTCCGCCGACAGGCCCGGCGCCCGACGCCGCGCCCGCTAGCGGACGGCCCTTTCGTGCGTCTTTTTGCCAGGAAGTACGGCATGTTCAAGAAGATCCTCATCGCCAACCGCGGCGAAATCGCCTTGCGTATCATGCGGGCCTGCCGGGAACTGGGGGTCCAGAGCGTGGCCATCCATTCGACGGCCGACGCGGATTCCCTGCACGTCAAGTACGCCGACGAGTCGGTGTGCGTGGGCCGGGCCAGCAGCGCCGAGAGCTACCTGAAGATCCCCAACATCATCGCCGCGGCGGAGATCACCGGCGCCGAGGCCATCCACCCCGGCTACGGCTTCCTGGCCGAGAACGCCGATTTCGCGGAGATCTGCGCCGACAACGACTTCGTCTGGATCGGGCCACCGGCGGCGGTGATCGCCCAGATGGGGGACAAGGCTACCGCCCGGGCCATGGCGGTCGACGCGGGCGTGGCCGTGGTCCCGGGTACCGGGCTGGTCGACGACGCGGAGGGGGCGGTCCTGGCGGCCGCCCGCTTCGGCTTCCCGGTGATCATCAAGGCCACCGCCGGCGGCGGCGGCAAGGGCATGCGGGTGGCCTGGAACGACGAGGAGCTGCGCCGCCAGTACGTGGCCGCGCGCAACGAGGCCGGCGCCGCCTTCGGCAACGACGGCGTCTACCTGGAGAAGTACCTGGTCAATCCCCGCCACGTGGAGATCCAGCTGCTGGGGGACCAGCACGGCAAGGTGCTGCACTTCGGCGAGCGGGACTGCTCGGTGCAGCGGCGCCACCAGAAGCTGATCGAGGAGGCGCCGTCCCCGGCGGTGGACGCCGCCCTGCGCGCGAAGATGGGCGGCGCGGCGGTCCGGCTGGCCGAGGGGGTCGGCTACCACTCGGCCGGCACCGTGGAGTTCCTGCTGGACGAGGACGGCTCGTATTATTTCATGGAGATGAACACGCGCATCCAGGTGGAGCACCCGGTCACCGAGATGGTCACCGGCCACGATCTGGTGAAATGGATGATCCGCGTGGCGGCGGGCGAGCCCCTGGACTTCGGCCAGGACGACATCAAGGTCACGGGGCACGCCATCGAGTGCCGCATCAACGCCGAGAACCCCGAGCGGGATTTCATGCCGTGCCCGGGCCGGGTCTTCTACTACCACGCCCCCGGCGGGCCGGGCGTGCGGGTGGACACCCACATCTACTCGGACTACCTGGTGCCCCCCCACTACGATTCGCTGCTGGCGAAGGTGATCGCCCACGGCAAGGATCGCGCGGAAGCTGTCGCACGGATGCAGCGGGCGCTGGCCGAATGCGTTTTCGAGGGCCTGCCCACCAGCACGCCGTTCCACCTCGAGGTGATGCGCAACCCGGTCTTCCTCGACGGCAAGGCCACGACACGCTTCCTGGAAGAACAGTCGACCCACCTGCAGGAGGGCTTGCGTGTCCGGGCGAAGTCGGAAGAAGGCTAGAGCGGGCGGCGGGCGTCCCTGGTACGAGTCCGGCTGGCTGAGCGGGCTGCTGCTGGTGGCGGTCGGTGCCTACCTGGGCGTGGCGCTCAGCGGCGGGACCGGGCCCTGGTGGGGCATCGTGGCCGGGGACACCGACGGGCCCTGGCTGCGTCCCGGCAATCCGGGCGGTCCCGTGGGCGCCGCAGGCAGCCTGGCCCTGCACCTGGTCTTCGGCGGCATCTGGTGCTGGGGCTTCCCGCTGCTGCTGGTGGCCCTGGGCCTGGGCTTCCTGGCCGGGCGACCGGCCGTGGTGCGCCCCTGGCTGCTGCGGGCCTTGCCCCTGTGGCTGGTGACCGGCGCCTTCCTGGCCCAGCCCCGGGGGCTGTTGCCCGAACCGGCCGGCGCGGCGCTGGGCGGCATCGTCGGCTTCACCCTGGCCCAGGGTTTCGCCCAGCTGTTCGGCCTGACGGGCATGCGCATCTTCCTGGGCGTCTTCCTGCTGGTGGCGGTGATCGCCGTGCTGCGGCCCTGGCTGGGCTGGCTGCCCGGCTTCGTCGCCGGCCTGGGCCGGGCCCTGGCGGCGGCGGGCC
>JACZKN010000216.1 GCA_014859985.1 Candidatus Krumholzibacteriia bacterium
GCCGCCAACGCCGCGTGGCTGCCGCGCCTGGGCGGCCTGTTTGAGCCGCGCGGCGGCGTACATCGGCTGCCGGAGGAACCCCTTGTTGGTCTTAATTCAGGGCTTTAGTGCTACAACGCCAGTGCGCCGTGAAAGGCGCCGGTTCTCAATCCCGACTATTCGGGACCGGGTGGCCCAGCTGGCGGCGGTGCTGGTCCTGGCGGCGGTCCTGACGGCCGGCTGCTCCGGCGTGCGCCCCTACCAGAAGGAGCACCTTGCCGACCCCATCATGGAGCCGTCGCTGGCCCAGGCCGGCGACCTGCGCGAACTGAAGTGGCTGGAGGCCCGCGAGGGCTCCACCGGAGGCGCCGGCGGGGCCGGCGGCGGGTGCGCCTGCAAATGACGACGCGGCGCGGCATTCGGCTACCGGTGACCCTGGCCTGCGGCCTGGCCGCGGCGGCGGTCCCGTCCGCCCGCGCCGGCGACACCACCACCGGCTACGTGCTGAACTACTACTCGGACGTCGACGGCGTGAGCGTCTTTACCCACTACCTGGACGTGGGCCTGGACCCGTGGCGGGACGTGGCGGTCCTGCTGCACTACGTCCACGACACGGTGATCATCCCGGGCATCGACGCCCGTCCGGGCAGCCCCGAGGCCGTGGACGCCATCACCACCGCCAGCCGGCCGATCGCGACCGAGTCCGAGGCCTACGAGGACTTCGTCAAGCAGCGCGACGCCCTGCAGGGCGGCGTCACCTGGAAGAACACGGGGCTCAGCTACTACGTCTCCAGCGAATCGGACTACTTCGCGCAGATGGTCACGCTGTCCTATGCGCGCGACTTCCTGGGGGACAACCTGAACCTGGCCGCGGGCCTCAGCTACAGCTGGGACGAGATCCGCCCCCTGGCCGACGCCGACACCGAGGGCTCGGGCGACCACCGCCGGACCCTGCACGGCAACCTGGTGGCCACCTGCGTGCTGACGCCACGGACCATCGCGCGCCTGGGCGCGGAGTTCAACCGGGTCGAGGGCCAGCAGCACGACCCCTACCGCAACGTCTACGCCGGCGGCACCAACGTCTCGGAGAACCACCCGCGCGAGCGCCTGCGCCGGGACCTCTTCGCGCGCCTGAGCCGCTACCTGGGCAACCGCTCCAGCCTCGTGGGCGACCTGCGCTGGTACGGCGACGACTGGGGCGTGTCCTCGCAGACCTGGGGACTGCGCCTGCACCAGTACGTCTCGGACGAGGTGGTGGTGCGCTACCGCTACCGCTTCTACAACCAGGGCGCCGCCGATTTCCACCGCGAGACCTACGCCACCACCGCGGGCGTCGACGGCCACCTGACCGGCGACTACCGCCTGGGCAGCTTCAACGCCCACCTGTTCGGCGCCCAGGTGGCCTGGCGTCCGCGCCGCGCTCCCCTGTTGGGCGGCACCGTCCGCGCGCCCGAACTGATGGTCAGCTACGAACGCTACTTCAACAGCAACAACTTCACGGCAAACGTCTTCGAGACGGGGGTGCAGGTCTCGTTCTGAGACCGCGGATAAAGGAGCCGGACATGAAGCGCATCGCCATCATCACGAGCATCCTGTTCGCCGCCGGCACGGCCGGGGCGGATACCTTCCGGCCCACGCCGTACTTCGCGGACGGCCGGGTGGACGCCCTGACCCGCGACGTGACCAACGCCCAGCTGGACCGTGACCTCTTCGGCCAGCCCTGGGCGACGGTGGTCGTGGGCAACATCGACGTCTACGCCACCTTCCCCTACCTCGAGGCGCGCTACTTCCAGGTGGTGTCGGATCCCGCCTGGAACCGCCTGCTCTGCGGCGAGACCGGCCGCGGCGTCGTGGCGGTCGACGGGCGGGGCACGGAGTTCGGGCCCCTGCGCGCGCCCCGCGGCCTGGCCGCCGGCAGCGACGGCCGCGTCTACGTGGCCGACACCGGCAACAACCGCGTGCTCGTGTTCCGGGCGGTGACCGAGTTCGACCGTATCGCCCTGGTGCCCGTGGCCGAGATCACGGACCTGCATGCACCCTACGACGTGGCCTGGTCCGACGGGGGCACGCCCTTCGTGCCGGGCGACGACCGCCTCTACGTGGCCAACACCGGCCGCAACGAGATCCGGCGCTACGACCTGGGGGACGGGACGCCCCGGTTGGCCGCCGCCATGGGCGCACTGGGCAGCGGCGACGGGCACTTCGCCGGCCCGTTGGCCCTGGCGGTCGGCCACCGGGAGGGCGCCGGCACCGCCGACGTCTACGTGGCCGACGCCCACAACCGCCGGCTCGTGCACCTCCGGGACGGCGAGGCGGGCCTCGGCTGGGTCGCCGCCCGCAGCCACGACCTGGGCACCGTCACCTCCCTGGCCACCGACCACTGGGGCGCCGTCTACGCCGCCGCTCCGGAGACGCGGCGACTGGTCAAATGCACCGCCGACCTCGAGCCCGTGGCCGAGGACAAGAGCGGGCTGGCGCGCCCCCGCGGCGTGCACGTGCCCTTCGTGACCGTCACCGACCACCGCGACGGCACGACGAACCGCGCCGGCCAGGGCCGGGCCCTGGTGGTCGAGCAGTGGGACGGCAACCACGGCCTGCGCATGGTCGAGCTGGGCGTCGAACTGCTGGACGCCGTGCCGGCGGCGGGCAGCGAAGCCGGCGTCGCGTTCACGCTGACCGACTGCGCCCGCGTGGTGGCCGAGATCGTCGACCCCAACGGCGGCCGCGTGGTCGCCCGCCACGACGCGGGTCTGCTGCCGGCGGGCCGGCAGCGCCTGGTCTTCGCGCCGGGGGACGACCTAGACGGCTGGGATGCCGGCCGCTACCGGCTGCGCCTGCGCGCGGAATCCACCTACGAGGGGATCGCCCCGGCCCGGCTCGAACTGGCGGCCGATCTCGCCCCCGGCGGCGTGCCCGCCGCGCGCCTGGCCCTGCTGGGCAACGCGCCCAATCCGTTCAACCCCGAGACCTCCATCTCCTTCACCATCCCGGATGGTCCCGGGGGCGAGCACGCGCTGCGGATCTACGACACCCGCGGCCGCCTGGTGCGGAGCCTCGGTTCCGGGCACGTGGGGCCGGGGCTGCAGCAGGCGGTTTGGGACGGCCGCGACGACGGCGGCCGCGCCGCCGGCTCGGGCGTCTACTTCTACCGGCTCGAATACGCGGGCCGGTCCCTGACGGGCAAGATGGTCCTGGTGAAGTAGGAGATGCCCATGGCTTTCCGCCAAGCCTCCCGCAACCGTCCGCTGCGCGGGGCCGCAAGCCTGGCCGTCCTGCTGCTGGCCGCCTGGGGCGCCGCCGGTTGCCTGGGCGAGCCGGAGATCGAGGAGCGCTGGACCCTGCTGGAGTTCACCGCGGTGCAACCGCAGCCGAACCGGACGGTGGCCGCCGGCCAACCGGTGGCCGTGGACGTGGGCGCGCGCATCACCTACCGGGCCATCCGCACCGGCTTCCTGGTGGCCGAGGCGCGCTACTGCGACCCCAGCCCGGCGGGCACCGCGATCCTCGACCGCAGCGAGCACACCCTGGCCCAGGCCCTGGCGGTCGAGCGGATCCTCGCCTCCTCGGTCAGCGCCGGCCGCGCCACCCGCGCCGTCACGGGCTTCGACCACCTGGTCCAGGAGATCGACCTCGCGTTCAGCGCCGTGGTTCCGCCGGGCATGCTGAGCGGCAGCCCCGATTCGGTGGCCGCGCGCGGCCTCTTCCTGGTGCTCTACCTGGCCGAGGGCGAGGAGATCGAGCGTGCCGACGGGACCGACACGCTGGTGGTGACGCCGTTTCCGGTCGAGCAGGCCGAGGTGCTGTTCACCGGCTTTCCCCTGCAGGTGACGCCCGGGGGGTCGGCGCCGTGAGGCGGGCCGCCGTCCTGGGGCTGCTGCTGGCCGTGACCGCCACCGGGACGGCCACGGCCGGCTCCTGGTGGCGGTCACGGCCAGCAGCAGCCCCAGGACGGCGGC
>JACZKN010000217.1 GCA_014859985.1 Candidatus Krumholzibacteriia bacterium
CCGCCGGGGCGGCCGCCGCGGGCGTCCCCGCAGCGTCGCGTTCGAGCGCACGCAGCCGCAGCCGCAGCGCCTCCACCTCGCGCCGCAGCGCGCCCAGGTCGCTGCGGGTGACCAGCATCATGATGAAGGTGGCCACGAGCAGGGCGATCAGGCCCAGGACGACGAGGATGGCGGCTGCCATGGTCTTCCTCCAACAGCGGGCGCGGTGGAGCGTGCCGCCCCAGTGTAGCGCGGCTAGGGGCATCGTCCCACTGCCCAGATCGCGGCATCAGTCGGCAACCCGCGGCCGGCGGCCAACCAGCCAGGTGAACCAGAGCACGGCCAGGATCAGCTCGACCGGGTTGCCGGCGTAGGGCGCCGGGTCGCGCGTTCAGGCATCGTCGTCCCCCTTCTCCAGGGCGAACAGGTCCTCGACCCGCACGCCGAACACCGCCGCCAGCTTCAGAGCCAGCCCCACCGACGGCGCGTAGCGCCCCTTCTCGATGGCGAAGATGGTCTGGCGCGTGACGCCCAGGCGGTCGGCCAGGTCCTGCTGGGTCATGCCGCCGGCCAGCAGGCGGTGGCGGCGGACGTGGCTGGTGATGTCGTGCTGGGGTTTCATGGGGGAGAGTGTAAAGGTTAAGCGTCATTATGTCAATTTTATTTTACTCACGCATGATGACCGGGCCGAAACCTCTATTGAAGTCTGGCCCGAAAGGTGCGATCATTCGGGGAGCCGAGGCCTCACGGGGCCTGGCGGCTTACCCCCCCGGTGTCTGGCTTGCCACACGCCGGGGTTTTTCGTCCTAATCCCTCCCCCGCGCCACCAACGCCTCCAGGTACCGCGACTTCATCTGCTCGCTGCACAGGGCCCGCTTGACCGGCGGCAGCTTCAGCACCGCCCCCAGCAGGGCGGCCAGGGCCCGGTGGCTGAACAGCACCCGGTTGTCGAAGATCAGGTCCTGCAGCTTGCCCCGCTCGGCGGCCATCAGCACGTAGCGGTGGGCGGCGTTGACGGGGGTGATGACCCGGGCGGCCCGCGGTTCGAGGCGCAGGGCGCCGCGGGAGCAGGACCGCACGCAGACCCCGCAGCCCAGGCACACGTCCGTGTCCAGGCGGGCCACCTGCCGCCGCGGCCGCGCGGGGTCCGGCACCGGCGCCAGGGACAGGGCCTCCACGGGGCAAGCCTCGACGCAGACGCCGCAGCCGGTACACGCCTCTGCGTCCACCACCGGCAGGAAGTTGGTGGTGTGCACCGGGTGCAGGTGGGCGAACTTCTTCTGCGCCACCAGCGCCTCGCAGCAGCAGCCGCAGCAGTTGCAGATGAAGCTGACCCGCCGCTGCACGTTCTCGCCGAACTGCACCAGGCCGCGCGCGTACGCCTGTTCCAGCAGGTCCAGGCACTCGGCCTTGTCCACGGCCCGGGCGTGGCCGTGCCTGGTCAGGGACTCGGCCGAGCCGTTGAAGGTCATGCAGATGTCCAGGGGCGCGTCGCAGGCGGTGCCCAGGTGCTGCGCCTTGTGGCGGCAGTAGCACAGCCCGACGCCGATGTGGGTGGCCGTCTCGATCACCGCGGAGGCGCGCTCGTGGTCCAGGACGTGGGCCGCCAGGTCGCTGCTGAGCACCGGCTCCTGCACGAAGGCGCGCCCCAGCTGGGTCTCGCCGTCGGTGAACAGGGCCTTGATGAAATCCTCCTCCACGTGCAGGTACTGGTGGAAGAGCTCGCTGAGGGTCTTCTGGTCCAGGTCGCCGCGGGTGCGCATCAGGGAGAACTCGAAGAAGCCGGCCATGGGCGGCGGCAGCACGTAGACCATGCGGCCGCGGCGCTCGACGTCCACCAGCAGGGCGCGGCCGGCCAGGCGCCGGCAGATCGCCTCGGCCTCGGCCTCGGTCACCTGCCAGATGCGGGCGGCCTGGCGGGCGGTGAAGGGCTTGATCGGCAGCAGGGCCAGCAGGCCGGCCTCCCGCTCGCTCATCAAGAGGGCCAGGATGCGGTTGAGGGTGCGCGACGGCGGGGCCCCCTGGGGGGCCCGGTTCAGGCGGGCGACGAGCTCGGCGTAGCCGGATTTGACGGTGCGGTGGGCCACGGCAATCCTCCCCGACCCGATCCTACTCCGCCTGGGCTTGGGCGGCAACGGGTTGAATATAACACACTAAAATACTATGATATCTTTTATTAACAGTGATTTAAGGAGTAAAGACTATTGATTATCGTATACTTTTGTGATATTCTACCCCCCACGGTCCGAACAACCCCCAGGTCCCCGGGAGGACATCCATGCGCTTTGCCAACGTGATCCTGACGAGCCTCCTCGTGCTCGTCGCCGCCTCGCCCGCCTTCGCCGCCGTCATGACCAGCAGCTTCGACGGCAACACCTTCGGCTTCAGCTACACCGTCACGCCCGTCGCGGGCGAGGAGATCCGCTCCTTCAAGGTCTACACCAGCATCTCCGAGTACGACGCCAGCCACTACTACAACCAGGTGATGCCCGCGGGCTGGATGTTCGACGTGGTCTGCGACGCCGAGAAGTGCGCCATCACCTTCTGGACCGAGGGCGACGCGCTGCCGGTGGGCGAAACCGCCGCCTTCGGCTACGTCCACTACTGTGCCCCCTGCTGCCACTCCTGGTACGTGAGCGACGAGGGCAACAGCAACATCGCCGCCAACGTCGTGGACGACGACGAGCAGCACACCGAGCCCTGCAACATCCCGGCGGCCTTCGCCGACCAGTGCGGCGGCCCCGGCCTGCTGCTGGCGCCCATCTACCCCCAGGCCGTGCCTGACGAGGCGGCCAACTGGGGCGAGATCAAGGCCCAATACAAGTAGACCCGCCAGTCCGTGCGTGAGCGGCAAGGGGCCCGGCGATCGCCGGGCCCCTTCTGCGTGCCCCGCAACGGACCCTCTTCCCGGCAAACTATCCTGTTTTTTCATGTAACCGATTCTGTTAAACTGCAAACGTTCAAGCAACACACCCCGGCACAAGGCGGACAGGCCGCCCGGACCAGGTGGTCGCCACGCTTCCATGATCCTCGGCATCGGCATCGACCTCTGCGACGTGCAGCGGATGCGGCGGCAGCTGGAGGCCCCTGCCGCCGGCTTGGTCGCCGCGGTGTTCCTGCCGGCCGAGATCGCCTACTGCAGCCCCAAACGGCGGCCCGAGGAGCACTTCGCCGCCCGTTTCGCCGCCAAGGAGGCGGTGGTCAAGGCCCTGGCCGCGGCCGGCGGCGAAGGGGTCTTCTGGCAGGAGGTCGAGATCGTCCGCACCCCCGGCGGGCAGCCGACGGTCGTCCTGCACGGGCGCCTGCGCGCGCTGGCGGCGGACCTTGGCGTGCGGCGCATCCACCTTTCCTTGACCCATACGGCCGGCGCGGCCGCCGCCGTGGCCGTCGCCGAGGACTGACCATGCCCATCCGAAGCCACCGGGAGGACACGATGACCGTCACCTACGAGGAGCGCCTGCGGAACTTCGACTGGCGCCTGGCCGCCGACGAACTGGGCTGGCACCAGGGCGAGCCCCTGAACATCGGCTGGCATTGCACGGACCGCATCTGCGCCCGGGGCCTGGGCGGCAAGCCGGCCCTGTTGTGGGAGGACTTCCGCGGCGAGGAGCGCACCTACACCTTCGACGACCTGCGGCAGCTGACCAACACCTTCGCCCTGTGGCTCGAGGACCTGGGCGTGGGGCCGGGCGAGCGCGTCTGCCTGTTCATGGACCGGGTGCCGGAGCTGTACATCGGCTTTTTGGGGGTGCTGAAGATGGGCGCCATCGTGCAGCCCCTGTTCAGCGCCTTCGGCGAGGACTCCCTGTGGACCCGCCTGGACAACGCCGGCACCTGCACCATCGTCACCCAGCAGAAGCACGTGCGCAAGGTGCGCAAGATCGTCGACCGGCTGCCCGGCCTGCGCCACGTGGTGGTGGTGGACGCAGACCCCAGCAAGCCGCTGAAGGAGCGCGAGACGGCCCTGGACCTGCACGGCCTGCCCCGCGTGGACGCGTACACCGTGCACCCGACCGGGGCCGAGACCCCGTCGGTGCTGCACTACACCAGCGGCACCACCGGGCAGCCCAAGGGCGCCCAGCACGTGCACATGTCCATCCTGGGCCAGTACCTGACGGCCAAGTGGGTGCTGGACCTCAAGGAAGACGACGTCTACTGGTGCAACGCCGACCCGGGCTGGGTCACCGGCACCAGCTACGGGATCATCGGGCCCTGGGCGAACGGGGTCACCCAGGCGGTGCTGGACGCCGGGTTCAACGCCGAGCACTGGTACCGCTTCATCCAGAAGCACCGCATCACGGTGTGGTACTCGGCACCCACGGCGATCCGCCTCTTGATGAAGGAAGGCGCCGACCTGGTGCGGCGCTTCGACCTGTCCAGCCTGCGCCACCTGTGCAGCGTGGGCGAACCCCTGAACGCCGAGGCCGTGGTCTGGAGCGAGCAGGCCTTCGGCCGCCCCTTCCACGACACCTTCTGGCAGACCGAGACCGGCTGCATCGTCATCACCAACTTCCCCGGCATGAAGGTCAAGCCCGGCAGCATGGGCCGGCCGTTCCCGGGGATCGAGGCCGCCGTGATCGACCCCAAGACCGGGCAGGAGGTGGAGCAGGGCAAGGTGGGCGTCATCGCCCTGCGCCCCGGCTGGCCGTCCCAGATCCGCACCTACTGGAACAACGACGCCGGCTTCCGGGCCAAGCACATAGGCGGGTGGTACGTGTGCGGCGACCAGGCCAGCATCGACAAGGACGGCTACTACTGGTTCGTGGGCCGGGACGACGACGTGATCAACACCGGCGGCCACCTGGTGGGGCCGTTCGAGATCGAGTCGGCGCTGCTGGAGCACCCGGCGGTGGCCGAGTCGGCGGCCGTCGCGTCGCCCTGCGCCCTGAACATGGAGGTCGTGAAGGCCTTCGTGACCCTGAAGCCCGGGTTTGTGGGCGACCAGGACATGGAACTGGAGATCATGAACTTCATCCGCAAGAAGCTGTCGCCCCTGGCCATGCCGCAGCGGATCGAGTTCATCGAACAGCTGCCCAAGACGCGCAGCGGCAAGATCATCCGGCGGGTGCTGCGGGCGCAGGAGTTCGGGCAGCCGGTGGGCGACCTTTCGACCCTCATGAACGACTGAAGGAGTGACGATGGACGACCTGAAGCAGACGATCCTCGAGTACGTGAAGCACGAGTACCTGGACGACGAGGACGAGGACCTGGGCTACGGCACGCCGCTGATCTCCGGCGGCATCGTCGACAGCTTCTCCATGGTCTCGCTCAAGCGCTTCCTGGAGAACAGGTACAAGATCAGCATCCCCGACGCCGAGGCCAGCCCCGAGGCGTTCGACACCGTGGATTCCATCGCCGCCCTGGTGGTGCGGTTCAAGCAGGCCTGACGGCCCGGGAGCGAACATGGTCTATTCCGACAAGGTGCGCGGGCACTACCGCCAGGAACTGGACGGGCTGCGCGAGGCCGGCCTGTTCAAGCAGGAGCGCTACATCCGCAGCCCCCAGGCCGCGGAGATCGAGGTGGAGTTCCCCGCCGGCGCCGAGGGCCGCATGGTCATCAACTTCTGCGCCAACAACTACCTGGGCCTGTCCAGCCACCACGAGGTGATCGAGGCGGCGCGCACGGGCCTGGTGGCGCGGGGTTACGGCCTGTCCTCGGTCCGCTTCATCTGCGGCACCCAGGACATCCACCGCGAGCTGGAACAGAAGCTGACGGCGTTCCTGGGCACCGAGGACACCCTGCTGTTTCCCAGCTGCATGGACGCCAACGCCGGCGTGTTCGAGGCGGTGCTGAACGAGCAGGACGTGATGATCGCCGACCGCCTGGTGCACGCCTCCATCGTCGACGGCATGCGCCTGTGCAAGGCCCAGCAGGACACCTACAAGCACGCCAACCTGGAGCACCTCGAGGAGAAGCTGCAGCTGCACCAGGACAAGCGCCACCGCCTGATCATCACCGACGGCGTGTTCTCCATGGACGGCGACCTGGCCCCCCTGGACGGCATCTGCGACCTGGCGGACAAGTACGACGCCATGGTCTTCGTGGACGACAGCCACGCCAGCGGCTTCATCGGCAAGACCGGCCGCGGCACCCACGAGCACTGCGGCGTCGTGGGCCGCATCGACATCATCACCACCACCTTGGGCAAGGCCCTGGGCGGCGCGTCGGGCGGCTGCGTCAGCGGCCGGGCCGAACTGGTGGAGATGTGCCGGCAGCGGGCCCGCCCCTACCTGTTCAGCAACACGGTGGCCCCGGTCATCGTGGCGGGCGCCCTGCAGGTCATGGACCTGGTGACCCGCAACACCGAGCGCCGCGACAAGCTGGAGGCCAACACCGCCTTCTGGCGGGCCGGCCTGAAGGAGGCGGGCTTCGACCTGAAGGAGGGCGAAAGCCCCATCGTGCCGGTGATGCTGTACAACGCCCGCCTGGCCCAGGAGTTCAGCCGCGACCTCTATGACGAGGGCATCTACGCCATCGGCTTCTTCTTCCCGGTGGTCGCCAAGGGCGCGGCGCGGATCCGCACCCAGCTGAGCGCCGCCCACGACCGGCGCCACCTGGAAGCGGGCCTGGAGGCGTTCCGCAAGGTGGGCCAGAAGCACGGGATCCTGGGGATGGGGAAGAAGGAGATCACCGAGAGATTCGGACTATGACGACGGGCTGTGACGACGGGGAGGAACGCCATGACCGACACCCACGTCCTGGAGATCCGGCTGCCGGCGGGCGGCGCGCTGGACGACACGGACCGCGAGACCCTGCGCATCGCCTGCGAGGCCCTGGCCAAGCTGGCCTGCGGCAAGGTGGAGCGGCCGGCCCCGATCCTGGCCATGGTGGCCGACGGCTGGCAGGTGCGCAGCGGCCTGGTCTGGGTGGCCCGCGCCGAGCGCGGCGCCCAGTACGAGGAGGCCTTCGGCAGCAGCCGCTGCGAGGCACTCAACCATCTGGCCGAGGAGGTGGGGCTGCGGGCGGTGGAGGGGTGCCCGTAGGCCGCGCGCTCAGCGCGTGCGCAGGGACTCGAACAGGGCCTTCAGCGGGCCGAACTGTTCGTCGTAGTCGGCCATGGTGCGCTCGATGACCTCCTGCGCCTCGTCCCGCCCGTAGACGTGGGTGATCTCGGTCTCGCGCTTGTGCTTGCCCGGCGCGTCCTTGTAGGTCAGGAAGTAGTGCTTCAGCCGCTCGACCAGGGGCGCGGGGCACTCGTAGATGTCGCGCAGGTGCCCGTAGATGGCGTCGGTGCGCATGACGGCGATGATCTTGTCGTCCGCCTCGTTCCCGTCGATCATCCGCAGCCCGCCGATGGGGGTCACCGGCAGCAGGATGTCCCCGTGGGTGATGGTCTTCTCGGCCAGCACGCAGATGTCCAGGGGATCGCCGTCGCCGACGATGCCGGTGCGGGAGGCCTTCTCCATGCAGAACTCGGCGGAGCGGGGGCCGCAGAAGGTCTGAGGGATGAGGCCGTAGAGAGTGGGGTAGACGTTGGAGAACTTCTGGGGGCGGTCGACCTTGAGCAGGCCGGTCGGCTTGTCGAGCTCGTACTTCACCGTGTCGGAGGGGACGATCTCGATGTAGGCCGTGACCTGGGCGGGCGCCTCGTCGCCGATGGCTACGCCGTGCCAGGGGTGGGCTCGGAAGAGGTGGTGGAGGAGGTTGAGGTCGATGGTCACGGGGGGCCTCCGGGATCGGGGGGACGGCTGCGGACTCGGGGAATATAGCAGGTGCTGGGGGTGGGGGCCGCATCGTAGGCGTTTTGAATTGTCGGAAGTAGTCGGGCGGGGCCACTAGCGCAATACCGCGGTTCTCCAGTCACGCCCGCCCAAGCGGCCGCGCTTGGGGAGAATTTATCTCTAAAGCTGTTGCTGTAAGTCGATATATCGGCTATGATCTGCAATAGAAGAGAATAATCTCCCAAAGGAGAGGGTGTCATGCTAATTCGCTTTGGGCTCGAGAACTGGATGTCCTTCCGGGATCCTGTTGAGTTTTCTATGGTTGCGTCGCAGGAGCAGCAGCACGGCTCTCGGGTTTTTAAGTCCTCAAAATACAGAATGCGAGTTCTACCAGTCGCTGCGATCTACGGCGGCAATGCCTCGGGGAAATCCAATTTCTTCCAGGCCCTGAAATTCGCCAAGGAGTTCATTGTCCGCGGAACTCAGCCCGAGAATCTCATCCCGGTTGATCCCTTCCGACTCGTCTCGGATCATTCGAAAGAGATCCCAACTTCTTTCAAGTTTGAACTTCTGCTTGAGGACATGGTTTACGAGTATTCCTTCTCGGTAACCTCAAGAAAGGTCCACTTCGAGAAGCTCGTCCAAGTCTACTCGACTTCCGAGAAGGTTCTGTTTTCGAGGGCGGGCGATCACATTGATTGGATGCCTGCATTAGCTAAAGACGATTTGATGAAGTTCTCGTTTAGAGGGACGCGCGAGAATCAACTGTTCTTGACGAACTCCGTCAGCCAGAAAGTCGAGCACTTCAAGCCGATCTACGACTGGTTCCGAAACAGCCTCGTGCTGATTTCGCCAAGTATGCGATTCGGAGCAAGCGAAGAGTTCTTCAATGAAGATGGTCCGATATTCCAATCCATGGACCGGCTTCTTGCTGGCTTTGACACCGGCATCGTCAGCCTGCGCGGGAAAAAGATCTCGTTTGACGACCTCCAGTTGCCTGCCAGCCTGAAGAACGATATTCGCGAGCGGATCGGGGAAAAAACGTCCATCCATCTTCGGGACTTCTCGACGGGCGACCGGATCTTGCTTTCACTCGCCGATGGAGAGATCATCGCCAAGCGCCTAACCGCAACCCATCGAGGTCGAAACGGGTTTGAGACCCAGTTTGAAATGGGTCAAGAATCAGACGGTACCTTGCGAGTGATCGACCTACTGCCTGCTTTCCTGGATTTGGCAGACCCCGCGACCGGGAAGACCTATGTCATCGACGAACTCGACAGAAGTCTTCATTCGCTGCTCGTTCGTCAACTGCTGGAGCTTTTCCTTGAAGCGTGTTCGACCGATACGCGCTCTCAGCTTTTGTTCACCACCCATGATTTGCTGACAATGGACCAGGATCTCTTGCGGCGAGACGAGATGTGGGTAGTCGAAAGGAATGCGTTCGGCGAGTCTTCAATGATCGCTTTCAGCGAGTACAAAGAAATCCGCTCCGATAAAGACCTCCGCAAGAGCTATCTGCAAGGCCGCCTCGGTGGGATCCCCCACCTCACTGCGAATACGCAAATGGTCAAGTCGGGATGGGGCTCGGGTGAGGAAGAATGATGGCGAAGCGCAGAAGGTTCGATCGGAAATCCAAGAATAGGGCCTATCGAAAAGTCTTTTTTATAGTCACAGAAGGCTCCGAAACAGAGCCGCAGTACTTCGCGTGCTTCCGGGACCAGGTGGTTCCGACTATCAAGATCGTTGACCGCAGGGGCGATTCAGCTCCAGAACGCCTGCTGCAAGCAATTTCGAGATTCGTTGCGAAGAACGAATTCCGACCTGGGGACGAAGCCTGGATCGTTCTAGACCGTGATAGATGGCCCGAAGACAAGCTGCGGATCTTGGCCGAATGGGCGGGAACCGCTGAAAACCATCACCTGGCTGTCAGCAATCCACAGTTTGAATATTGGTTGCTGCTCCATTTTGATGACGGGAACGGGATCGTCACTCAGCGAGAATGCCGAACAAGACTCCGTCGCGTTCTGCCGACATTTGAGAAAAGCCACATCGAGTGCGACAAGTTCTGCCCGGCTGTCCGAGAGGCAATTCAAAGGGCCAAGAGAAGGGATCAACCTCCCTGTACAGATTGGCCCGCGACTACAGGAACGACTGTGTACCGACTGGTGGAATCGATGCTCGATGTGGAGTAGTTCTCCCGAAGACGATACGGATGCGCTCCATCCTCCCGACATTGGCCGGTACCGCCATCAAGAAGCCTCCGCCGCCGCCCCCAGCCAGTGCGTCACCCCCGATAGACCACCTCCCTGTGCCACGCAAGCCTGTCCTGATCCGGCCGATGCTCGACTCCGGTCGGCAGGTAGATGGTCCCGCGCTCACGCACCATCGACTCGAGATCGTAGTACACGCGCCCGTTCTCGAATTCATCCCTCAAGGCACCGCTGACCCGGAACTCGTAATCCGGTGTCACCGTGACATAGCCCTTGTCGTAAAGGCGGTGCAGGTCAGCACGCAGGAGCAGACCGTTGCTGACCTCGTGGGGCCCTCCGTCGGCATAGGGTTGGATATGGGCGGAATCCAGGACCGGCAGGCTGTGCTCGCCTGTCACCGCGCACGCCCGGCCATAGGCGTCGGTTACCGCGATCCGAAACGACCCCTGCCCCAGCCGAGGGCGATAGACTTGCTCCCGGCCGTATCGCGGGCCCGCGGCGACCTTGTCCCTGGCGGCCGGCAGCGGCAGTTCACCCCGACGGGCCGTCAGGCGCTCCACGCAGGCATCCCAGATCCGCTTGCCCTCCCCCTGCCGGAGGTCATAGGTCTTTCCCTGCACGATGTTCCTGGCCCAGTCCCGCGGCGCGGGAATCCAATCATCCCGCTTGAAGAACATGGGCTGGAGGATCATCCGGCAACCCACCGGAGGGTCGAAACCGGCACCGCCCTTGGGCATTTCGAATCGGCCGCGGTACTTCCTGATCCTCCTGGCCATGGTCGGCAGATCCGGCGCACCGTTCTTCTCGCCGAAGGCCTCCCAGGCCAGGCTCATGGGAACCGAGGAGACAGGACCCAAGAAGCCGAATCCCCCGATGGCATGGTGCGGGCTCTTGAGCTTGAAGAGGAATGGGGAGCCGGGCGGGATGGACTTCAGCGTCGCCTTGCCGGAAGGCGCCCAGAAATTGACCTCATCAAGGTCTGCCCGCGCCGCGAGGAAGTCGAACCAGTCCTGGTCCGTCGTGGCGATGAACCCGTGCAAAGCGCCTCCCGGCTCCAGCTTAAGCCTGCAGTTACGCATCCGACTCTACCATTCCCCGGGGGGCGGGACAATCAGGTTACGCCTGGCATTCGCGCATGAGATCTCCGCCTGCTTGCGGTATGATGCCTCCACGCATCTGCCGGCTGGACGGGCCACCATCGGCCCGGCGACCGCCCCCTGACCCGACGAAAGGCCGCTTCCCATGGCACGGCATGAGGTCCTGTCCCGCCGGATATCCAAATTCGTGGCCGAGCGCGACTGGGAGCAGTTCCACTCGCCCAAGAACCTGTCCATGGCCCTGACCGTGGAAGCAGCCGAACTGCTCGAGCATTTCCAGTGGCTGACCCAGGAGGAGAGCTGCCACCTGCCGGCCCCGAAGCGCGAGCAGGTGGCCGAAGAACTGGCGGACGTGTTCATCTACCTGGTGCGGCTGGCGGACCGGCTCGAGATCGACCTCTACGCGGCCGCCGAGCGCAAGCTGGCCGTGAACGAAGCGAACTACCCCATCGACCTGGCCAAGGGCAACGCCCGGAAATACACGGAATTCGACCGATGATCGTCTACACCGCGACCAAGGCGGGATTCCGCGAGGACGTTCGCTGGAACCGCATCGAAGCGACGATCCTGGCGGAGTTCCAGCGCAAGCTCGGGCATTCGACCGGGGCCTCGGAGGTCGCGTCCTGGAAGAACTCGATGCTGTACATGAGCAACATCCTCGAGGACGACGAGATCCCGGCGGACGCCGGGGTGGCGATCGAGTACCGGATCCCCCAGACCTCCAAGCGCATCGACTTCATCCTGACCGGCCGCGGCGCCGACGACCGGGGCGCCGCCGTGATCGTCGAGCTCAAGCAGTGGTCGGAGGCCGGCACGACCGAGAAGGACGGGATCGTCCGCACTTGGCTGAGCGGCTGCGAGCGCGAGGTGAACCACCCGTCCTACCAGGCGTGGTCCTACGCCGCCCTGCTGGAGGACTACAACGAGGCCGTGCAGGAGTCGGCGATCGCGCTGAGCCCGTGCGCCTACCTGCACAACATGGAATCCGCCGAGGCCGTCCGCGACCGCCGCTACGCCGCCCACCTGGAGCGAGCGCCAGTCTTCATCCGCCCGGACGCCGACCGGCTCGCGGCGTTCATCAAGCGCTTCATCCGCCACGGCGACGGCGGCGAACTCCTCTACGAGATCGACAAGGGCCGGATCCGCCCCTCGAAGAACCTGGCCGACCAGCTGCTCTCGATGCTCCAGGGCAACGAGGAATTCGTCATGATCGACGACCAGAAGCTGGTGTTCGAGACGGCGATGGGGCTGGCACGCCACGCCACGACGGACAGGAAGACCGTCCTGATCGTCGAAGGCGGCCCCGGCACGGGCAAGTCCGTGGTCGCGGTCAACCTGCTGGTCCGCCTGACGGAGGAGCGCCTGACCGCGCAGTACGTCACCAAGAACGCCGCACCCCGCGCCGTGTACGAAAGCGTGCTGACCCGGTCGTTCACCAAGAGCCGGATCTCCAACCTCTTCACCGGGTCCGGGTCGTACACCGGCTGCGCACCGGATGTCTTCGACGTCCTCGTGGTCGACGAGGCCCATCGCCTGAACGAGAAGTCCGGTCTCTACCAGAACCTGGGCGAAAACCAGGCCAAGGAGATCATCAGCGCCGCCAAGTGCAGCATCTTCTTCCTGGACGAGGACCAGCGCGTCACCTGGAAGGACGTCGGCACGGCCGCCGAGATCGAGTCGTGGGCCGCCGCGGCCGGCGCTACGGTCACCCGGATGGAGCTGCAGTCGCAGTTCCGCTGCAACGGTTCCGACGGCTACCTGGCCTGGCTCGACGACACCCTGCAGATCCGCGAGACCGCGAATGACGACCTCGGCGACATCGACTTCGACTTCCGCGTGCTCGACTCCCCGACCGAGCTCATGCAGCTGATCGAGGAGCTCAACACCGAGCGCAACAAGGCCCGCGCCGTCGCCGGCTACTGCTGGGACTGGATCTCGAAGAAATCGGGCCGCACCGAGGAATTCGACATCGTCTTCGAGGAGCACGGTTTCGCGCGGCGCTGGAACCTGGACAAGGACGGCAGCCTGTGGATCCGCAAGCCCGAATCGGTGAGCGAGGTCGGCTGCATCCACACCTGCCAGGGGCTGGAAGTGGACCACATCGGCGTGATCGTCGGGCCCGACCTGGTCGTGCGCGACGGGCGGGTCGTCGTCCGGCCGGATTGCCGTTCCCGGATGGATTCCACGCTGAAGGGCTACAAGAAGGCGCTGAAAGAGGACCCAGACGCGGCCAGGGCCAAGGCCGAGCTGATCATCAAGAATACCTACCGGACGCTGATGTCCCGGGGGCAGAAGGGCTGCTACGTCTACTGCACCGACGCGGAAACTGCCGCGTACTTCCGCGCGAGGCTCGGCACGGTGCGGCCTGCGACGCCGCAGCCGATTATGGAGGCTCCGCGACCCGCTCTCGTCGCCGATCCGTTCCCGGGCACCGGGCTGCGCATCGTGCCGGCCGCGGAGGCGCGGCCGTACGAGAACTGCGTTCCGATCTACGACTTGGCGCTTGCCGCGGGCGGGTTCGAACCGGGTTCAGGCGAAGACTGCGCCTGGGTCGAGTTGCCGGACGTTTTCCGGCCCGAACGGGGGCTTTTCGTCGCCCAGGTGATCGGCGAGTCGATGAACCGGCGGATCCCCAACGGAGCCTGGTGCCTGTTCAGGGCCAACCCCGGCGGATCGCGTGAAGGGAAGATCGTCGTCGTCCAGCACAGGAGCATTGCGGACCCCGACACCGGTGCGCGGTTCACAGTGAAGCGGTATCGCAGCCGGAAAGTTGGGGACGATGGCTCGTGGCGGCATGTGGAGATCGTGTTGAGCCCGGAGTCGGCCAGTGGAGAGTACCGCGAGATCGTCATTCAGAAGGCTGATGAGGGCGAGCTTCGGGTTGTTGGGGAGTTGTTGGCGGTCTTGGGATAGTGGTCGGGACTGTCAACCCAACCGTGTAAACAGCCGCTCATGATCATACCGGCACCCGCCCCGCGAAGGCGATCGAGAAGTAGTTCAGGGCCGCGGGCCAGTCGCGGATCGGCATCGTCCACTTCTTTGTGGACCGCTGGATCGCCAGCCAAAACAAACCGGTCGCCAAACCTCCAGGGCCTGGCGACCGGCTAGCCAAATCAGCAAAGAGACGCGGCCTATTCGAGCAGAACCATCTTCCGCGTAGCAATCCGCCCCCCCTGCTCCAGCCGATAGTGGTACACCCCCGCCGCCACCGTCCGCCCCTGCGCGTCCGTACCGTCCCAGGTCACCGTACGGGTGCCCTCAGGGTCGGCGCCGTCCGCCAATACCCGCACCAGCCGCCCGGCCACGTCATAGACAGCCAAGCGGACCGAGCCGCCGGCCGGATCCGCCGTGAAGGTGATATCAGTGGACGGGTTGAACGGATTAGGCACATTCTGGCCCAGCTGCGGGGCGAACAGGCCGGGCACGGCAGCCACCGTCGGCACCAGCCGGTACACGTCCCCCCCGTCGTAATCCAGCACGTACAACTCCCCGAACCCGTCCTGCCCGAACCCGGCGATCGATTGGAATCCCCCCGCGGGGGCGATCAGGTCCGTCCACTCCCTGACGTCGGTCGCGCCCTGGCCGGGGGTCCAGGTCATCGACCACACCTGGGCGCTGCAGAAGTCGGCGAAGAAGTAGCGCCCGCGCAGCTGCGTCATGGAACCCCGGTACACGTAGCCGCCCGTGATGGAGCAGCGGAACGGCGAGCCGCCATGGCCGTACTCGTGGACCGGCAGGGTGAGCCCGGTCTGGGGGCAGTTGGTCGACGGGTTGAAGCAAGCCGTCCCTTCCATCAGCCGCCAGCCGTAGTTCTCCCCGCCGTCCGAGCCCGCCGGCTGCACGTTGATCTCCTCGAGCTCGCTCTGGCCCACGTCGGCGATGTAGAGGTCGCCGGTCTCGCGGTCGAAGGACCAGCACCAGGGATTGCGCAGGCCCTTGGCCCAGATCTCGTCCCGCGGGGGCAGGCCCACGAAGGGGTTGCTCGCCGGGATCGCGTAGCCCGGGCCGGCGCCCGAGACGTCCAGGCGCAGCAGCTTGCCCAGCAGCACCTGGTCGTTCTGCGCGTTGTTCTGCGGGTCGCCGCTGCCGCCGCCGTCGCCGAAGCCGATGTAGAGCAGGCCGTCGGGCCCGAACTCGATGTGGCCGCCGTTGTGGTTGGCCTGCGGCTGGGACACCTGCAGGATCAGCTGGGCGCTGGCCGGGTCGGCCCGGTCCGGATCGGCGCCCATGGTGTAGCGGACCACGCGGGAGTCGCCGCCCAGGTCGGTGTAGCTGACGTAGAAACGCCGCGTGGTGGCGTGGTCGGGGGGGAAGGCCAGGCCCAGCAGCCCCCGCTCGGAGTCGAGGGAGATCAGGCTGCCGATGTCCAGGCAGAGGTCGCGGAACGTCCCGTCCTGGTTGTACACGAGGATGGTGCCGGAGCGCTCGACCACGAACAGGCGCGGGCTGCCGGGGGGCGCCACCAGGCGCAGGGGCCGGTCCAGGCCGGTGATCAGCCGCTCGGAGGCCACCTGCGCCGCCGCCGGCAGGGCGACCAGGAGGCTCAGCAGGAAAAAGACGGATCGGATCATGGTCACGTGTCCTTGGCATGGTGGGGATGGACAGAAAATGCCCGCGTCTTACAGGACTCATTATATCCGATTTGTCGGGAAGTCGCGAATCGAGGCGGCTGGTCACCAGGCGGAGGGTCGGGGCCGGAGCCGCCGCCCCCGGGGTCCCGGCTGGCGGCGGATTGATGAGCTATCCGTGCAGAGCGTCGCTTCCCGTCGAATAATTCGCGGCGATAAGTGATCGCTCCGGCCCTTGGCGACCGGGGTATCCCCCGGGGAAGCGCGCCTGCCCGAGCGCCCGATCACCCCTCCGCCGCCATGAGGGCGGCGGGTGGTCCCGCGGACCGGACGCGGGGTCGGGCAGGCGTATTCCATAAGGACAATGCAGAAGTCCCCAAATGGTTGCAGGTCACAGCGATGTTTTTTTCGTAAAGACCATTTGATGTGTCCGTGGTCAGGAGAACGGGGCCGGTGCGATCCCGCCCCGGCCCCGGCAACTCCCCGCGAACAGGCAGGTTACTCCGCTGGATCCTCCACGGCGATCCGCGTCGCCCCGCCTTCCTGCAATCCCGCCAGGAAGTAGCGTCGCTTTGGATCCTGCGGTCCGGTGCCGATCTCGAGCACGAGCCCACGCCCAGATCGTGGCGGTTCAGCTTGCGAACGGACGCAAACGACTCGGAAGCTGCTCGGAAGTCCAGGGCTTCCGAGTCGAGCGCCGGCATTGGCTGCTCGTCGAAACCCTCGCCCCGCGCGAACCGCCGAAGTTCCTCGATCAGTTCGGCATCCGCGAGGCCGGAGCGTTCCCGCCCCGGCCCCGGCAACTCCCGGCGAACAGTCAGGTTACTTCGCTGGATCCTCCACCGCGATCCGCGTCGCCCCGCCTTCCTGCAGTCCCGCCAGGACCTGCACGAACGCCCCGTAGGCCGTGCCTCGCTCGCTCTGCAGCAGGAACACGGTGTCCGGCCGCGCGGCCAGGCGCTTGCCCACCACCGCGGCCAGCTTGGCGCCGGGCACCGGCTCGCCGTCGACGGTCACCACCCCGGCCGCGTCCACGCGCACGGTGGCCAGGTCCTCGGCCGCCACCTTCTGTTGCAGCTGATTCGCCTTCTCCGGGGGCAGCACCTTGGGCGTCTTGACCGGCAGGTCGCCGGCGTAGACCACCTTCTTGAGCCCGGCCTGGCGCAGCTGCTCCTGCACCTGGTGCACCGTGCCCATGGGCACGTCGCCGGCGGCGTCGAGGGACACCACCGCGCCCTCGCCCTCGGCCTGCGCGTGCTTGGCCAGGACCTCGCCCAGCTCGTCCATGGCCACGGGCTCGCCGTTGATCGCCACCCCCGCGGTGCGCACCACCACGCCGATGGCCGGCGGCGCGGGCGGCGCCGGGGTGTCGGGC
>JACZKN010000218.1 GCA_014859985.1 Candidatus Krumholzibacteriia bacterium
CTGCGGATCGGCGCGCTGGCGGTCGCCCTGCCGGCGCCGCCGACAGCGTCGCCGCCAGGGCGACCGCCAGCGCGCCGATCCGCAGGGCGTCGATCCGCAGGGCGTCGATCCGCACGGCGTCGATCCGCACGGCGTCGATCCGATCCATCGGTTTCATGGTGCCAGCCTTCATCACTTCACCACCGCGATCTTGCGGCGGAGGTCCATGCCGTTGCCGTGGACGCGGCAGATGTAGCCGCCGTTGGCCACGACCCGGCGGTCGCCGTTGGTGCCGTCCCAGGGATGGGTGACGAGCTCGCCGGCGGTGACGGCCAGCTGCTCGCTGTGCACGACGTCGCCGTAGAGGTCGTAGATGGTCAGGGTGACCGTGCCGTTGGCCGGGGGCCGGAACATGATCATCGTCGCGCCCTCCCGCGGGTTGAACGGGTTGGGGCGGTTGGTGATCTCGCGGTCGGTGTCCATGGCCTTGGCCGTGTAGAGGGTGACCGTCTGCACGTCCTCGACCACGCCGCTGACCTCCTCCGCGAAGAAGCGGAGCGTGTGCAGGCCGGGCTCGGCATAGGCCGGGCCCAGGTCGGCCAGGGAGAAGGAGCCGCCGTAGACGGCGAACGGCCGCGGCGGGTCGGCGACGTCGACGTCGACGAAGATGCTCTGGATGCCGCCCAGGTCCTCGGTGGTGGCGGCCAGCGAGATGCGGGTCTCCGGCGTCACGTACCAGCCGTCGCGGAACGGCGAGGCGGCCGGGTCCAGGGACAGGGCCGTCACGGGGGGCCCCACGACGTCCAGCAGCAGCACGTCCGACAGCAGGGGGCCGGCCACCGCCTGCACCCGCACGTCGCGGGTGCCGTAGGGGGTGATGGCCAGTTCCACCGCGGCGCGGCCGTCGACGTCCGCCGCCAGGGTGAAAGAGGTCAGGCGGCTGCTGCCCAGCCGGCCGTCGCCCCCGACGATGTCCACGGTCAGGGCCGTCTTCTGGACGGGGTTGCCGGCGGCGTCGGTGGCGCGCACGTGCAGGCGCGCGGTCTGTCCCGGGCGCAGCGGCCGGTCGAGCACATGGCCGGGGATGTCCTCGGCCCAGATGTCGAGCCTGGCCGCGGGCGCCGGCAGCACGGTGATGACGCCGCTGAAGGCCTGCTCGCCCGAGGCGTCGCCGACCTGCAGGAAGATGGTCTCGGCGCGGTCGTAGGTCTGGGCGGTGAAGGTGCGGATCCCGCCCGCGGTCGTGCCGACCGAATCGGCCAGGATGCCCGCCGGGGTCAGCGACCAGTCGGGGCGCGGCGAGTTGCCGCTGAAGGCCCGCAGGGAGAAGTTGCGGTCGTCGCTGGTCACCAGCTGGCCGGTGACGATGTCCACCCTTCTTACGTCCATGGCGAACGGCTCGCCCGCGATCACCGTGTCGGGCACGACGATGGCGTAGCGCACGCCCTCGGGCACGACCGTCAGCACGTCGCTGAAGGACTCGCGGCCCCGGTCGTCGCGGACGCGGATGACGATCTGCTCGCTGGTCGCGTAGTGCTGGCCGGCGATCACGGCCTCGCCGCCGACCAGGGTCCCCTTGCCGATGCCCAGGGTGTCGTGGGCGGTGCTGCGGTTCGGCAGCAGGGCGACCAGGGAGAACGTGCCGCCGGCGTTGATCCGTTCCCCGTTCTCCGGATTGACCAGGCGCACCGTCAGGCTGAAGGTGGCGGGCGGGCCGGCGGTCACCGTGGCCGGATCCGGCAGGATGACCCGGTACTCGGCCTCGTTCACCGGCACGTCCACGCGACCGGAGCCGACCGTCGGGTGCAGCCGATCGGTGGCGAAGACCGACACCAGGCCCGGGTTGCCCAGCACGATCTGCAGGTCGCGCACGCCGTTGACGAAGGGCGCGCCTGCGTCGCCGGCGTCGACCAGGTCGAGCTGGCCGCCGGAACTGCTGAGGGTGATCGCCCCGCCGGAGACGGCCTGGACCAGGTTCCAGTACTGGTCGACCGCCCGCACCGAGACCGTGAACGGCGCCTCGGCCTGCTGGGTCAAAGGCGCGCCGTCCTTGCCGTTGCCGGTCAACGCCCCGGGCACGGGCGTTTCGCCCGGTGCCACGATCTGGATGCGCTTGAAGCCGTCGGCCAGCAGGTGGCAGGTGTTGCTGATGCCCAGCACCCCGGTCGTGTCGGAGACCTGGATGAAGATGTCCTCGGCCCGGCTGTAGGCCTGGTTGATGGTGCGGGCGCCGCCGACGAGGATGCCCTGGGTGACCTGCACGCCGCCGGTGCCGGCCAGGCCGGTGCGGGCGCTCATGACCGCGACATTGAACAGCCTGTCCTGGGTGGTGACCCGCTGCCCGGTGTTGCTGTCCAGCAGCTCCACGACCAGGGGGAAGGTCGACGGCGGGCCGACCAGGGCGGTGTCGGGGATGGATACGGCGTAGTAGAGCCCGCCGCTGTCCATCGCGATCACCGAACTGAAGGCCTCGCGGCCGAAGTCGTCGGTCACGCGGATGATGATGTCCTCGACCGTGCTGTAGCTCTGGGCGTTTAGCACGGCCGTCCCCCCGACGAGCTGCGCCTCGGGGATGCCGAGGCTGCCGTTGGCCGCCCCGCGGTTCGGCAGCAGCGGCGTCAGGTAGAAGCGGTTCATGGCCGTGGGCACCACGTTGCCGGTCACCGGGTCGATCAGCTTGACCGTGACCTGGAAGCCCGGCACCGGCCCGGTCGAGGCCGTGGCCGGGACGGTGATCTCGTACGCGTACGGCGGATCGACCGGGATGTGGCTGGACTGGGACGGCTTGTTGAGGTCGGCCTCGTCGTAGACCGTCACCGAGACGGTGCCCTGGTCGGTGAGGTAGCCGTTGAAGGTGCGCCGGCCGTTGACGAACGGCACGTAGTTCTCCTGCGGGTTGCCGGGGTTGGCGAAGCTGTTGTCGCTCGCCACCAGGCGCAGCCTGCCGGTGCCGGTCGTGTCCGCCAGGTTCCAGTACTGGTCCACCGCGCGCACGGTCATGGGGAACAGCTCGCCCGAGCGCTGCACCAGCGGCGAACCGGTCTTGCCCGTGGCCTCGAAGGCCGGGATCCCGGCCTCGACCGTCTCGCCTGGCGCGACGATCTGCAGCCGCTTGTAGCCGTCGGCGCGGATGGCGAAGACCGAGCTTGACCCGCTGAGGCCCGTGGTGTCGGTCACGGTCACGTAGATGTTCTCGGCCCGGGTGTAGGTCTGCTGGAACGAGATCACGCCGTGGTCCAGCCGCTGGCTCGTGGTGCCGACGGCGCCCAGGCCGGGGCCGCCGAGGGCCGACATCACAGCCACGTTCAGGCGGCGGTCCTCGTCGACGACGGTGTGGGTGTCCACGTCGCGCAGCATGACCGAGACGGGGAAGGCGGCCGGCGGGCCCACCCGGGGCGCCGTGGCCGAGGTCATCGTCACCACGTACTCGAGCCCGTTGGCTTGCATCTGGATGGTCGAGCTGTAGCTGCTGCGCCCGGCGGTGTCGGTGATCCACAGCACGATGTCCTCGACCGTGTCGTAGGCCTGGCCGGCGATGGTCACGCTGCCGCCCGAGAGCTGCCCGCTGGTGACCAGCAGGGTGCTGCTGGCCGGCTCGAGGTTGCTGCGCAGGGCTCGGACGTTGAACCAGTTGTTGGCCGTGGGCATGGGGTCGCCGTTCTCGTCCACCAGTTCCACGGAGAAGCTGAAGGTCTGCGGCGGGCCCACGCGGGCCGTCGCGGGCGTGGTGATGCGGTAGCTGGCGCCCTGCTGCACCTGCACGGTCACCTGCTGGCCGGTGATGTCGGTGTTGTCCAGGGCCGACCCGGCCAGGGTCACGTAGCCGGTCGAGGTCAGGAACAGGGGCAGGGTCAGCTCGCCCGCCACCAGGGACTGGCCGTTGTTCAGCGGGTTGGTGTCGGTCAGCGAGTTGTCGTCGCTGGCGATCCACACGTGCTCGCTGCTGTTGTTGACCTGGTTCCAGAACTGGTCCACCGCGCGCACCCGCACGTCGAACTCGAGGCTCGCGGTCTGGGGGATGGGCGTGCCGGTCTTGCCGTCGGGCTCGGGGCCGCCCGGCTGGGCGGCCTCGCCCGGCAGCAGCACCATCAGGCGGGCGAACTGGCCCGGCGTGACGGCGATGCGGCTGGTGTCGTTGATCGCCGGCGTGATGAGGTCGGCGGCGGTCAGGGCGTGGGCCGCGGCGGCCCGGAAGTAGAGGTCGAACTCGTCGCGCCCGCTCGGGTCCAGCGCGGTGTCGTTGGGCGTGATCATCTGGAAGTAGCTGCTGCTCTGGAAATGGATCTGCGGCTGCACCGGCACCTGGTTCCACCAGGCGTCGGTGGCGATCACCGTGGCCACGACGGGGTCGCCCGCGTTCACCGGCAGCGGCTCGCCCACCTTGCCGGGGGCGATGCCCGGGGTGTGGGTCTCGCCCGGCAGCAGCACGATCAGGTCGGCGTAGTCCTGGGCCTCGGCGAACACCGTGAAGGGGTTCGAGGCGTCGGAGTTGGCGTAGGTGTCCTCGCGCACGAACAGCTGCACGCCCTGGCCGGTGCGGGTGATGCGGATCGGCCCGCGCCAGGCGCCCCGGTAGCCGCCGCTGCCCAGGCCGGCGCCCATGTCGATCGACACCGGCGTCAGGATGCCCGAGCCGTGGCTGACGTACAGGGTGACCTGCTCGGTGTAGTCGTTGATGTGGTTGCCGAAGACGTCCCGCGCGATCACGGTCACGTTGGGCAGCAGCGAGCCCGCGCGGTGGTCCGGGATCGGCGCCAGCGCGTCGGCCGGCGTCGGGTTGGTGCGGTTGTTGATGCCGATGTCGAAGTGGTCGATGACGCCGGCCTTCAGCGGGATCGTGGCGAAGGCGCCCACGGCGCTGCCGTTGTCGTCGACGCGCACGGTCTGGTGGTTCGGATCGGCCAGGGTGATCAGGGTCACCTGGAAGTTGCCGCTGTTGGTGGCGATGGCCTGGGGATTGACCGGCAGCACGGCGGCGAGGTCGCTGCTGGAGAAGTCCATGGCCAACGGCAGCACGGGGTCGAAGTCGCTGACCGGGTTCCAGAAGGGGTCCGTGGCGTAGACGCGCACGTTGAAGGGCACGCCGGCGTCCTGGACGCTGGGCTGGCCGGTCTTGCCGTCGTCCTCGATGCTGTCGAAGATGCCGGGATCGAGCAGCTCGCCCGGCGCGGCGACGACCATCCGCGCGTACGGCGCCGGCGAGACCTGCACCGGGCTCGAGTCGTTGGGCTGGATGCCCGACGACGCTGCGCGCAGGTACTGGAGCTGGTCGGCCGAACGCAGCACGACGCGCGCGCTGGTGGCGTTGCTGATGGTCATCACGTTGCCCGGGTAGTCGGGCATGGCGAACCAGCCCGACGGGCAGCTGAAGGTCACGTTGCGGGTGCCGGGGGCCAGGTTGTTGTAGCGGTCGACCGGGCGGATCTCCATGCTCGTGATCACCTGGCCGGCGACGACGGCGTTGGGCGACCCCTGGTTGCCGCTGAAGTCCGCGTCGTTCAGGCCGTTGACCCAGGTCTCGCCCGGGAACGACATCAGGATCTTCTCGCAGGGCCCGGCGTTGACCTGGAACGCCGGCGACTCGCCGACGACGCCCGCGTCGACGATCAGGCGGGCGCTGAAGCCGCGCTTGGTCACCTGCACCAGGGCGTCGAGCCGGCCGTCGGTGAAGGTCGCGTTGTTGGTCAGGATGTAGTCGGCGCTCTCGTCGGCGGCGCCGATGCGCACGCGCAGGCTGACCGCGCCGTTGAGGGGGAACACGTTGTCGGCCCCGTCGCGGGCGATGATCCGGATGTTGAAGGGGATCGTGGTCACCTGCGGGTCGGCGGGGTTCCAGACGCCGCTGTCGAACTCGAAGTGGTGCAGGCCCTGGGGGTTGATGACGACGTCGCTGCGGCTGGTGGCCGCGACGGCGCCCGACGCGGTGACCGTCACGCGGGTCGTGCCCGAGCGGATCAGGGTCGCGCTGAGCGCCGACTCCGGGTTGCCGCCCATGACCCCGCCGCCGGGCAACACGACGCCGCCGTTGGGGTCGTCGCTGGTCCAGGCCAAAGCGGGCAGGGGCGCCGGCTCGATGGGGTTCCAGCGCTGGTCGGTGGCGTAGACGCTCAGGCCGCCGAAGCTCTGGCCGGAGGTCTGGCTGCTGGGGATGCCGGACTTGCCGGGGCTGACGCCCGGGGTCAGGCTTTCGCCCGGCAGCAGCAGGACGACGGTGGCCAGCGGGCCGGGCCGCAGGGGCGTGACGGTGGCGGTGCCCCGGGCGGCGACGGCTTGGCCGGGGTAGACGACCGAGTTGACGGCGGTCAACTGGTTTTCGCGCGTGACCGGATCGGTGCCCCAGAAGGTCACCGGCACCGTGGCGGCACCCAGGTTGAAGGCCCCACCGGAGACGGCGAGGGTCGGGCCGCTGGGGAAGTTGCCGATCAGCGCATCCAGGGTCAGGTCGTCGCGGAAGTTCAGCACGGCCACGCCCGCGGCGTCGCGGGCGGTGATGGTCACGGGCACGGCCTGGTCGATGAACTTGTCCCCCGCCGGCATGGTCAAGTCAAAGCGGTGGACATAGTTGTAGCAGTTGAGCTCGACGGTCGCCGCGGGCACCGAGCCGTCGTCGGCATCGACCACGCGCAGGCGCACGGGCTGACCCGCGGCCAGGAAGCGCACGTTGTCGAACTGGAACTCCCCGCCGGACAGGTAGCGGGACGGGGGCAGGACCGCGGCGACGTCCGGCGACTGCAGTTGGGCGTGGATGAAGTTGGCGTTGACGTCGGTGGTGCCGTCGGCGTTGACCGCGCGCACGTTGACGCTGAAGTCGGTCTCGACCGTGACCGCCGGCCGTCCCGCAACCACGTGGGGGTTGACGACGGTGATCTCGAGGTAGTCGAAGGCCGCGGCGTCGGCGGCGGCCAGCAGGCCGGCCAGCACGGCGAGCGCCAGCGTCCCTCTCTTGATACCGTTCATTCGCTGCATCACGCCTCTGCTTCGCTTGATGGATATTGCCATCATCCGGGACCGGGACCGTGCAAGCTGCCCTGCACCGGGCGCGGTAACCGACGATTCGGGGCGATTCCGGCCACTCCCGCGCGCCCCCGGCAGGGGACCGCAAGGCGTATGCCATGGCCGGGGATTCCCCGGCGTGCCCCGCCGGGGCGCATGATGGCGGGCGGGGGTCGCCGTCCGGGCGCGCGAACACGCGCTCCCGGGGTCCCCGGGGCCGGGGGACGGACCGCTTCCCGCTGGCGCGGCCACCGGCCGCAGGCCATCATTCGCCCATGACCACCGCCAGCCCCCAAGCCGCCGCCCTGGCCCTGGAGCGCCTGACCGTCCGCCGCTACCTGCTGGGCATGGTGGCCCAGGGCGCGTGGTGGGCCGGGTACATCCTGTTCCCCTTCGTGCTGGGCAAATCGCTGGCGGCGCCGGGTTGGCTGGTCACCGTGTCGGTGACCATGGAGACGACGGCCATGCTGGCGGCCCTCTACTGGGGCCACCTGCTGGCCAAGGGCGGCCGCCGGCGCTGGCTGTTCTGGGGCGGCCTGGGCGGGCGCGTGGCCCTGCTGCTGATGCTGGCGGTGCGCACGCCGCTGCAGTTCGTGCTGCTGCTGGGGCCGGTGTACTTCTTCCTGGCGCTGATCTACCCGGCCCAGAACGGGATCCTGCAGGCCAACATCCGGCCCGAGCGGCGAGGAGCCGTGTTCGGCTGGGGGGCGCTGGTCTCGAACCTGACCGCGGCCGTCACCAGCCTGGTGGTCGGCCGCGTGCTGGACGCCGACCCGGCCAGCTTCGGCAAGGTGTACGCGGTGCTCGGGCTGGTGGGCTTCCTGTATCCGCTGACCCTGTCCCGCCTGCCGCGCCCGGCCCACGATCCGACCCCCGACCCCACGGGGGTGTTCTTCACAGTACCGCGCCTGCCCTTGGGACCGATCCGCTGGGGCCGCCTGGCGGGCGCGCTGGTGCTGCCGTTCCGCGAGGCGGCGGCCACCTTCGGCCGCGACCGCGCCTACTTCTGGTACGAGATGAACTTCATGATCTACGGCACCTCGTTCCTGATGCTGGGCCCGGTGGTGCCGCTCTACTTCGTCAACGAGCTGGACCTCAGCTACCAGGCCATCAGCTCGGCGCGCGTGCTGATCGCCACCACCGGCGTGGCGCTGCTGAGTCCCCTGTCGGGAAGGCTGATGGACCGGCTGCACCCGGTCGGGCTGTCCACGATCTCCTACGCCACCCTTAGCGCCTTCCCGGCCATGCTGGCCCTGATCAGCGTGTTCTTCCCGGACCGGCCGGAGCTGGGGGCGTACCTGGCGTTCGCGGTCTACTCGCTGGGCATGGCCGGGGTCAACGTCACCTGGAATGTGGGGTCGATCGCGTTCGCGCCCGAGGGGCAGGGGGGCCACTACCAGGGGATCCACGTGGCGCTGGTGGGCATCCGCGGGTTGATCGGCCCGGCCCTGGGCTTTGCGGTGTACCGGCTGCTGGGCTACCAGGGCGTGTTCCTGGCGGCGGTGCTGATCTTCCTGGCGGCGTCGGGCAGCTCGGCGCTGCTGGGAAGGTGGATGGGGCGGCGGGCGGGGGCCTGAGTCCGGGAACCGCCGTGGCCGTGGCCGGGTTGGACCTGCTGGTGCGGCGGGGGCGCGCTGCCGGCATCCTTGCGGGGATCGCGGTGAGGAAGGCGGAATCGTGAAGAGAATCATCATCGCGCTGCTCGTGACGCTGGCTGCCGCCGCCCCCGCCCAGGAACCGGGCCCCGCCGACGCCCTCTGGCCCCTCTATCAGCAGGGCGACTTCGACGCCGTGATCCGCCAGGGCAAGGAGCTGCTCATCAGCGGCGAAGAGACCGCCCAGGTGAACCTGGCCGTGGGCCGGGCCCTGGCCGACCTGGGGCAGTGGGCCGAGGCGGAGGTCTTCCTGCGCCGCGCCGCCGACCTGGACGCCACCGGCAAGACCTGGGTCTACGCCTGGGCCTACGTGTACCTCGGCAACGCCGCCTGGACCGGTGGCGAGCCGGACGCCGCCCGCCAGGCCTGGATCCTGGCCCGCGACGCGGGCGCCACCCCCAACGCCACCCGGGCCGCGCGGATGAACCTGGTCGGCCTGGGCCTGGACGAGAGCTTCGCGTCCTGGCACCGATTCACCACCGACCACTTCGCCTTCCTGTTCTCGGACCGGCTCGTCGACCTCGACCGCACCGTCTACGCCCGCGAGCACGAGGAGGCGTACGCGGCCATCAGCGCCTGGTTCGGCGGTGGGCCCGAGCAGCCCATCCGTTTCATCGTCTGGGCCGACCAGGACGAGGCGACCGCCGCGGGGATGCCCGAGCTGGGCTTCGCCCGACCCGAGCTGAACCTGGTCCATTGCCTGGTGCAGCAGACGGTGGGCCATGAGATGACCCACGTGATCGCCGTCGCGGCGCGGCAGCCCACGGTGCGCATCGGCCTGATCAACGAGGGCACGGCCGTCTTCCACGACCGGACCGGCCGCGACCGGCTGGCCGTGGCCCGCCGCGTCCTGGCCGCGGCCACGACCGAGGCCGGCGGCCCGCTGCCCCCGGTCGCCCTGCGCGCCTTGTGGGACGACTGGTCCCTGCTGCCGGCTGGGGTGTCGTATCCGCTGGCGGGAGCCTGGGTCGAGCGGCTGGTGGAGAAAGGCGGGCGGGAGAAGTTCCTGGAGTTCTTCAGGGACCAGTCGCGGGAGCACGCGCGGCAGGTCTACGGGGCGGACCTGGAGGGGTGGATCGACGGGTTCGAGGCGGATCTGGCGCGCTGATCCCGGGCTGCCGTAAGGACGGGCCCCGCCTCCCGAGGGAGACGGGGCCCGCAGCGGTACCGGTGCGGAAGCTCGCTACCGCACCAGCATCATCTTCCTGGACCCGACCACCTTGCCGTCCAGCTCCAGCCGCTGGAAGTAGGTGCCGCTGGTGACCGAGCGGCCCTGGTCGTCGCGGCCGTCCCAGCGGTAGGCGCCGTCGTAGCTGCCGGCCGTCAGCTGGGCGTCCACCAGCGTGCGCACCTGGCGGCCGCGCACGTCGTAGATGTCCAGGCGGGCGTGGCCGTCCCGGTCGAGGCTGAAGAACACCGCCGTCGACGGGTTGAACGGGTTGGGCACGTTGCCGCGCAGCTCGCTGAACAGGCCCGGCACCGGGACCGCCGACACGTCGTCGTTGGCCGTGCCCGGGGTGCCCAGATCGCCCGAACCGAAGGGCGTGATGGCGTTGCTCCAGGTGGCGCCGTCGGCGTTGTCGCCGTTGCCGCTCCACTGCATCGACGCGCCGTTGGGATCCGGCCAGACCGGCCCGCCGTCCCAGGCGATCTGGTCCACCAGGACGGCCCCGGCGGTCTCCAGGATCAGCTCGTCGTCGGCGTTGCCCAGGGTGATGCCCGTGTACTGGTAGAACAGGGTCACGCCCTCGGCGGCCATGGCCGCGGCGTTGATGCCCAGCACCTTGTACTCGCCGGGATTGATGACCAGCGGGCCGCCGTTGTTGATCACGTGGCTGTCGGTGCCCAGGTCGCGGATGGTCCAGCCGTTGATGTCCACGGCCACCGCGCCGGCATTGTGGATCTCGAACCACTCGCCGACCGCGTCGAGCAGCACCAGCGGGTTCTGCATGACCTCGGTGATGACGATCTGCGGGGCCGCCGCCGGCTCGATGATGGCGGCCGTCGTGCCCGGCGCGACGGGGTTGCCCGCCAGGTCGGTCACGTTCACGACCGCCAGGGTGTGGGGCGTGCCGGTCGGGTCGGCGGCCAGGGTCAGCACCACCTTCGTGGGGTCGACCTGCACGGCAGCCGTCAGCACGGCGATGGTGTTGCCCGGGGCGGCTGTCTCGTACACGGAGTAGTTGCCGGCCGTGCCGCCGGTGATGGCCTCGATGGCCTCGTCGAACTGCAGCGTGACGGTGGTCGGCGTCGTCAGGTTCGCCGACAGCAGGAGCGGCGGTGTGGTGTCCGGGCCCTGGCCGTCGTTGACCACGTCGCTGCCCAGGCCCACGATGATCTGGCCCTGGCCCGCGAAGGTGCCGCCGGCACCGGCCGCGGTCACCTGGTCGCCCACCAGCCAGGAGGCGAGGTCCAGCACCACGTCGTCGTCGATGCGCACCACCACAGGCCCGGTGCCGTCGTCGATGGTGACGTTGTGGGCGGGGTTGGTGCCGCCGGTGGTGGCGATGGCGGTGATGGGGCCGGCGGACCTGATGTAGGTGCCCTCGTTGGCCGGGGCCGCCGCCGCGCCCGTGCCCAGCAGCGTCGGGGTGAGCACGGGGTTGCCGGTGCTCAGGGTGGTGACCTCGTAGTTGACGATCTCCACGGTGGTGCCGAACCAGTCCATGCGGCCGGTCACCTCGACGATGGCGGAGGTGTCGTTCAGCAGGGCGCCGCCGGTGCTGAACGTGGTGCCGAAGACGTTCAGGCCGCGGCCGCTGCCGTCCTGGAGCCAGGCCGAGACGGTGGTGCCGTCGGCCCGGTAGTCGCCGGGGATGAAGACCTGGCCCCGGACCGTGACCAGGGTGCCGTCGTAGCCGGCGCTGTCGGCGTGGATGGTGGCGATGGGGGTGATCGTCCGCGGCGCGACCGTGTAGCTGTAGAAGTTGGCGGGGGCGCCGGCGGGGTTGACGCCGGTCTGGGCGTCGTTGTCCGTGGCCTGGACGTAGTAGTCCACCGCATCGCCCAGCAGGCCGGCCGCGATGGTGGCGCTGTAGCCGCTGCCGCCGGTGCTGCCCATGGCGGTGGAGGCGAAGCCGCCGCCGTTGAGCTGCACCCACAGGGTCACGGCCGTCACGGTGCCGTCGGCGTCGGTGGCCTCGGCAGTCACGGTCACGGTCTCGCCCGGCTCGGGCAGGATGGGCCGATGGATGACGTTGCTGACCATCGGCGCCTGCAGGGGCACGCCGCCGTTGGGCGCGCCGGGGGTGCCGAAGTCGCCATCGCCGAAGACGGCGGTGGAGGTGGCCCAGTTGGCGCCCACGTTGTTGTCGCCGGAGGACTCGTCCCACATCATCGAGGCGCCGTTGGGGTCGGGCCAGACCGGGCCGCCGTCCCACATGACGCGGTCGATCTCCACCAGGCTCGTGTTCAAGAGGACGATCTCGTCGTCGCTGTTGCCCAGGTCGAAGGTGCCGGTCCCACCGTACTGGTAGAACACGGTCACGCCCTGGGTGGCCATGGCGGCGGCGTTGCGGGCCAGCACCACGTACGCGCCCGCGGGCACGACGAGGGGCCCGCCGCTGGCGACGACGATGCTGTTGGTGCCGTCGTCCTTGATGGTCCAGCCCTCGATGTCGACCGGGTCGGGGCCGGTGTTGTGGAGCTCGAACCATTCGCCGTCCGTGTCGGCCAGGACCAGCGGGTTCTGCATGATCTCGGTGATGACGATGTCGGTGTCGGCGGCCAGGGCGGGCGCGGCGCCGAACACGAGCAGCGCGCAGGCCAGCACGGCCCTTGCAACGTTAGCAGGTCGCATGGCGGCATCTCCTGTCGATCAGGGGCGATCGCCCACGGCGGGCCGCGGGCAGGGACTCTCGCACCGCCCATACTAGCACCTCCGGCGGTCGTTTGGGTGAGGATTGTGCAAAAATCGTCGAAAATCGTCGGGACGGGGACCGGCGCACCCCCCCGGGAGGGCAGCCCGGCCCGTCCCTTGGCCGATCCCTCCCGGGATGGTACCTTGAGCCGACCATGAGCCGCACCGCCCTGGACATCCTGCGCACCGTCTACGGCCACGCCGCCTTCCGCGGGCACCAGGCGGAGATCATCGACCACGTCACCGGCGGGGGCGACGCCCTGCTGCTGGCCCCCACCGGCGGCGGCAAATCGGTGTGCTACCAGATCCCGGCCCTGCTGCGGCCCGGCACCGGGGTGGTGGTCTCGCCCCTGATCGCGCTGATGCAGGACCAGGTGCGGGCCCTGACGGAGGTGGGGTTGCGGGCGGCCTTCCTGAACTCGACCCTCTCGCTGGACGAGGTGCGGCGCACCGAGGCCGCGCTGCTGCGGGGCGAGCTGGACCTGCTGTACGTGGCGCCGGAGCGCCTGCTGCAGGAGCGCACCCTGGACCTGCTGGACCGGACGGCGGCAGGCGGCGGGATCGCCCTCTTCGCCATCGACGAGGCCCACTGCGTCTCCCAGTGGGGACATGACTTCCGGCCCGAGTACCTGCAGCTGGACATGCTGGCCGCGCGCTTTCCGGGCGTGCCCCGCCTGGCCTGCACCGCGACGGCCGACGAGCGGACCCGGGCCGAGATCGTCGCCAACCTGCGCCTGCAGCGCGGCCGCGTCTTCGTCACGGGCTTCGACCGCCCCAACCTCCGCTACCGGGTCCAGGAGAAGGACAACGCCCGGCGGCAGCTGCTGGCCTTCCTGCGGGCCGAGCACCCGGGCGACGCGGGCATCGTCTACTGCCTCAGCCGCAAGGGCACCGAGCAGACGGCGGCCTTCCTGGTGGAGCACGGCGTCCCGGCGTTGCCCTACCACGCCGGCCTGGCGGCCGAGCTGCGCCGCTTCCACCAGGAGCGCTTCCTCAGGGAGGACGGCCTGGTGATGGTGGCGACCATCGCCTTCGGCATGGGCATCGACAAGCCGGACGTGCGCTTCGTGGCCCACCTGGACCTGCCGAAGTCGCTGGAGGCCTACTACCAGGAGACCGGCCGCGCCGGCCGCGACGGCCTGCCCGCCGACGCCTGGATGACCTACGGCCTGCAGGACGTGGTGCTGCTGCGGCGCATGCTCGAGGACGGGGACGCCGACCCGATGCACCGCCGTCGGGAGGGGCAGCAGCTGGACGCCATCCTGGCCTGGTGCGAGGTCACCGGCTGCCGCCGCCAGGCCCTGCTGCGCTACTTCGGCGAGGTGCTGCCCGAGCCCTGCGGCAACTGCGACACCTGCCTCACGCCGCCGGAGACCTACGACGGCACCGTCGCGGCCCAGAAGGCCCTGTCCTGCGCCGCGCGCACGGGGCAGCGCTTCGGTGCCCAGCACCTGATCAACGTGCTGCGGGGGTCGCGGAACGAGCGCATCGAGCGCTTCGGCCACGACCGGGTCTCGACCTACGGGATCGGCCTGGAATTGGACGTGGACGCCTGGCGCGGCGTGTTCCGCCAGCTGGTGGCCGCGGGCCTGCTGGCGGTCGACCCGGACGGTTACGGCGGCCTGCGCCTGACCGAGGCGGCCTGGCCGGTTCTGCGGGGTGAGCACCCGCTGCGGCTGCGGCGCGACGCGGTGCTGCCGGCGACCGGGAGCGCGGCCAAGCCGAAGAAGGCCCGGCGCAGCGCCGCCCTGGCCGCCCTGACCGCCGACTCCGCCCGTCTGGACGACCCCGCCACCGAGGCCCTCTTCGAGCGCCTGCGGGCCAAGCGCCGGGAGCTGGCCGAAGCGCAGGGGGTGCCGCCCTACGTCATCTTCCACGACCGGACCCTGGCGGCCATGGCCGTGCACAAACCGTTGTCGGCCGAGGCTTTCCTGCGCCTGGGCGGGGTGGGCGAGCGCAAGCTGCAGAAGTACGGCGAGATCTTCATGGGCGAGATCCGGGCGGCGGAGGCAGGCCTGGGGTGACAACCGGCGGGGTTGGCACTATATTAGTTGCGAAAGAGCGCAACTGTTGGCCCCGGGGTCGGAACCGGCACCCCGACCGAAGGAGACACCAGCCATGCCCGCGCGCTTCCGGACGCTGCTGCTCGTGGCCGTCCTGTTCCTGCCCACCTTGTTCCTGACCGCTTGCGGCCGATCCGCGCCCCCGGCCGACGCGCCCGCCGTCGACGGACGGCTCGAGGACGGCCTGCGCGTCCTGACCTTCGACCCCTCGCGACCGGACGCCCGCTACACCATCTACCGCGGCGACTACGTGCGCCCCGAGTTGGCCGGCGGCGGGCCCTTCAGCCTGGAGATCGCGGCCCTGGGCGTGGACCTGCGGGTGCCGACCGCCACGGGCGAGCCGGCCTTCTTCAAGGTGCCCGACGCGGGGGTGTACCCCTTCCGCATCGGCGACCTGGCCGGCGAGATCGAGGCGCTCGAGTACCGCGCCGCCGCCTACCGCGAGGTCTCGGCCAAGGAGGCGGCCGCGCTGCTGCCGAGCCTTCGCCCGTTCGTGCTGGACGTGCGCACCGGGCGCGAGTTCGCCGCCGGCCACCTCGACGGCGCCACCCTGATCCCGGTGCAGGCCCTGTCCCGGCGCCTGGACGAACTGGCCGCCCACCGGCACGAGCCGGTGCTGATCTACTGCGCAACCGGCAACCGCAGCACCGTGGCCGGGAAGATGCTCGTCGATGCGGGCTTCACCAACGTGATCAACGTGCGGCGCGGCATCGCCGAGTGGGCACGCGAGGGGTTGCCGGTGGTGCGGTAGCGCGGCGACCCGGTGCGGCCGTCGCAACCCCTATCCCGCCCTGTCGTATAGGCGCTGTTCTCTCCCGACCCATCCCTGGAGGTTCCCATGACCGCTTCGTCAACGCGCCCGCGGCTGCTGGGCCTGGCCCTGCTGCTGCTGGCCGCCGCGCCCGCCCTGGCCGCCCGTCCCTACGTGGGCCAGGCCGACCTGCACGGCGACCGCATCGTCTTTACCGCCGAGGACGACCTCTGGTCCTGCGACCGGCAGGGCGGCGACGTCCGCCGCCTGACCCGGTTCGAGGGCGCCGAGTACTTCCCGCATATCGCGCCCGACGGCGCGCTGGTGGCCTTCACCGGCGAGTACGACGGCAACCGCGACGTGTACGTGATCCCCGCCGGCGGCGGCGAGCCGCGGCGGCTGACCTGGCATCCGGGCAGCGACGAGGTCGTGGGTTGGCATCCGGACGGCCGGGTCATCTTCCGCAGCCGCCGCACCGATCCCCACGGGGACTGGCACGTGTACTTCGTGAAGCCCGACGGCGGCGATCCGCAGGAGGCGCCCCTGGGCGCGGCCACCCGCCTGGCGGTCGACCCCCGAAGCGGCCGCTGGGCCTTCAACGTCACCGAGCGCGAGCGCTCGACCTGGAAGCGCTACCGCGGCGGCACGGCCGCCGACATCTGGGTCGGCCATCCGGACCGCGGCGACTACCGGCAGGTCACCGACTTCGCCGGCCCGGACGAGCTGCCCATGTGGCACGGCGGGCGCCTCTACTTCCTGAGCGACCAGGGGGGCACCGCCAACCTGTGGAGCTGCGAGCCCGACGGCAGCGGCCGCGCCCCGCTGACGGCCTTCGCCACCTGGGATGCCCGCTGGCCCGCCATGGGCGACGACGGCACCGTCGTCTTCACGCTGGGCGGGGACCTGCAGCTGTGCGACACCGCCACCGGCAAGGTGCGGGCGGTGGCCGTCGACCTGCCCAGCGACCGGGCCCTGACCCGCACGCGCTACCGCGCCGCGGGACGCGACCTGCAGGGCTTCGACCTCGCGCCCGACGGCGAGCGCCTGCTGGTGGAGGTGCGCGGCGAGCTGTTCTCGGTGCCGGTGAAGGAGGGCGTCACCCTGCCGGTGACCCGCGGCAGCGGCGCCCGCGAGCGGGCGGCGCGCTTCAGCCACGACGGCAAGCAGGTGATCTACTGGAGCGACGAGAGCGGCGAGGACGCCCTGCTGCGCAAGGACGCCTGGGGCCGGGACAAGGCCCAGGTCCTGCGCCCGGCGGGCCGGGGCCCGTGGCCCTTCGCCGCGGTGCCGTCGCCCGACGGCAAGTGGATCGCCTGGACCGACAGCGACTACCGGCTGATGGTGATGAAGGCCGAGGGCGGCGGCGAGCGCGAGGCCGACCGCGGCGTCCGCGGCCCCATCCGCAACGCCGCCTGGAGCCCGGACGGCCGCTGGCTGGCCTACGAACGGGAGCTGGAGAACGACTACCCGTCCATCTTCATCTACGACACCCGGGAGGGCCTGGCGCGGGCGGTCACGGGCCGCTGGGCCGCCGACCACAGCCCGGCCTGGGATCCGGACGGCCGCTACCTGTGGTTCGTGTCCAACCGCGCCACCAATCCGGTGCTGGGGCAGACCGACCTGCAGAACGTCGAGGTCAAGAACGAGCTGATCTACGCGCTGCTGCTGCGGCCGGACGTGAAGAGCCCGCTGCTGCGGGACGCCGGGTTGCCGCCGTCGGGCCAGGCGGACGACGAGCCGAAGAAGGACAAGGACAAGGACAAGGCGAAGGACGAGCAGAAGGACGAGGCTCCGGCCCCCGTCGTCATCGACTTCGCCGGCCTGGCGGAGCGCGTGGTGGAACTGCCGGTGGACCGGGGCGACTACGTCCGCACGGGCGCCACCGCGGCCCACGTGTTCTTCGTCCGGCAGCCGCTGCAGGGCATGGCCGAGGGTCCGGACTTCTTCGAGCAGGCGCCGCCGCAGGACGAGCTCATGGCCTGGAGCCTGGAGGACCGCGAGGCCGTGACCTTCGCCTCCGGCATCAGTGCCTACGAACTGGAGGCGAAGGCCGGCAAGATCGCCATCATGACCCAGCCGGGGGAGATCGCGGTCGTCGGCGCCGCGGCGCCCCCGGGCGAGGCCATGGCCAAGGGCAAGGTGAAGCTGGACGACGCGGTGGTCGAACTGGACCCCCGCGCCGAGTGGGCCCAGATCTACTGGGAAGCCTGGCGCCAGATGCGCGACTTCTACTGGGACGCGGGCATGGCGGGCCTGGACTGGGGCGCGATCGGCAAGCAGTACGCGGGCCTGCTGGACCGCGTGTCCAGCCGCGCGGACCTGAGCGACCTGATCGGCCAGGTCTACGGCGAGGCCAACACCAGCCACGCCTACGTGTTCGGCGGCGACGTCGGCGTGCAGGTGCCGCGGGTGACGACGGGCCTTCTGGGCGCCGACCTGGTGCGCGAGGGCGACGCCTACCGCATCGCGCGCATCCTGCGGGGGGACGGTGCGGACCGCGTCCGATCGCCCTTGGACGAGCCGGGGGTGGACGCGGACGAGGGCGACTTCGTGCTGGCGGTCAACGGCCAGCCGGTCAAGGGCGCGCCCAACCTCCACGCCCTGCTGGCCGGGCTGGCGGGCCGGCAGGTGCTGCTGACGGTGGCCGACGACGCGGGCGGGAAGAACCGCCGTGACGTGCTGGTCACGACCCTGCGCGGCGAGGACGGCCTGCGCTACGCCGACTGGGTGCGCCGCAACCGCGAGCACGTGGCCGAGCAGACCGGCGGCAGGATCGGCTACATCCACGTCCCGGACATGGGCACCAGCGGCATGGTGGCCTTCAACAAGTGGTTCTACCCGCAGCTGGACAAGGAGGGGCTGATCGTCGACGTGCGCTGGAACGGCGGCGGCTTCGTCAGCCAGATGCTGGTCGAGCGCCTGCGCCGGCCGATCCTGGCCTACGACCGCGCGCGCAACGGCGCGGTCCAGACCTACCCGTACCGCGCGCTGCGCGGCCCGTTCGTGGTGCTGACCAACGAGAACGCCGGCAGCGACGGCGACATCTTCCCCCAGGCGGTCCAGCTGGAAGGCCTGGCCCCGGTGATCGGCAAGCGCAGCTGGGGCGGCGTGGTGGGCATCAACGCCATCCGGCCCCTGCAGGACGGCGGCCTGGTGACCCAGCCGGTGGTGGCCTGGTGGGATGCCGCCAAGGGCTGGGGCGTGGAGAACCACGGCGTCGATCCGGACATCGTGGTGGACAACCTGCCCCAGGACCTGGCCCGGGGCATCGACGCCCAGCTGCAGCGGGGCATCGCCGAGGTGCTGAAGCTCCACGCGGCCGAGCCGCCGGTCACCCCGGACTTCGAGCCGGTGCCGGCGCGGTCGCGCGAGGCGTACCGCGTGCGCGAGCTGAAGTAGCGTCCGTCCGGTCCGCAGGGCCGGGCGCGGCGAAGGGCGGTCCGCAGGGAGGCGGACCGCCCTTGCGCGTCATCGGCGAGGCCTGCTACTGCAGCAGGGCGACCTTGTCGATGATCTCCCCCAGCACCGGGGTCAGGATCGTGCCGCCGCGCATGGATCCCAGGCGCACGGCGTTGTCCTTCAGGCCCGGCAGGATGCGCGCGGCCTGCTCCGCCAGTTCGGCGCGGCCGGCGGGGGACAGGCCCTTGGCGTCGACGAGCAGGTCGCCGTAGTCGGCGCTGATGGCCTCGAGTTCGGGCAGGGCGGCCTCGGCGGCCGCCGTGCCGGTCACCGTGCCCAGGACGCGGACCGTGCGGGCCTGGAGGGTCTGCAGCATGTCGACGGCGTCGATGCCACCGGTCTCCAAGGGATGGGTCTGGGGTCCGCCGCCGCAGCCGGCGGCGAGCAGGACGACAGCAGCGGCCAGGGCTCTGCAGGTCGATCGCATGGAATCCTCCCGAACGTCCGAAGGTAGCAACCGGTGGCCGCGCGGAGCGCCGGCCCCGGTACGGGTCCGCATTGAATGGCTGTCGTTCCCCATGGTACAGTAACCGTCCCGGTACCCATCACGGTATTTCGGCATCCCGGGACGCATGGGGAACTCCTTGACGTTCTCGTTCGGTCTGCCTGTCCGCCTCGTTCCCCTGGCCAAGGGGCTGGCCACCCGTCTGCCCGGGGGCGACCGGCTGGCCGCCGGCACGGTGAAGGTGCGCCGGCCCTCGGCCGCCAAGTCCTATGCGATCTGGCTGAAGCACCTGGGCCTGGCGGTGCGGCACGGGATGGAAGGACCGCCGGCAAGCCTGGTCGAGATCGGGCCGGGCGGCGACCTCGGCGTCGGGCTGGCGGCCCTGCTGTCGGGGGCCGACCACTACCGGGGCCTGGACGTGGTCCCGTCCGCCGATCTGGCGGCGACCCGGGAGCTCGTCGGCGCCCTGGCGGCCCTGTTCGCGGCGCGGGCACCGCGGGCGCGGCCCGGTTGGCCGGAGACCGAGCACCTGGGCGACACGGGGGCGTTTCCCCGCCACATCCTGGACGACGCGCGGCTCGCTCGGGCCCTGGACCCGCAGCGCCTGGCCGCCTTGGCCCGGCTGGTGGGCGGCGAGGGCGGCGAGGACGACGAGGGCGACGAGGACGGCGGCGGGCGCACCTTCGCGTACGTCGCGCCCTGGGACGGCCGGGGGATCGCCCCCGCGGGCACGGTCGGCATGGTCGTTTCCCACGCGGTGATGCAGCACGTCGACGATCCCCGGGCGGCCTACCGGGCTGTTGCCGCCGCGCTCGCGCCGGGCGGCTACGCGACGCATCAGATCGATTTCTGCAGCATGAACCTCACGCGGCACTGGAACGGCCACTGGGGCTGCCCGGACGGCCTGTGGGCGGTGGTGCGCGGTCGGCGGCCGTACCTGATCAACCGGCTGCCGCTGTCGGGGCACCTGGACCTGATCCGGGACGCGGGGACCGAGGTCGTCGCGGTGCTGGCCCGCGCCCGGTCCGGCGGCATCCCGAGGCGGGACCTGGCCGAGCCGTGGCGGTCCCTCGGCGACGACGATCTGAACTGTGCCGAGGCGTTCATCGTGAGCAGGGCGCGCGGCTGAGGGCGGCGCCGCTTCAACCCATCCGCTCCAGCACCGCCGTGAACGTCGTGTCCGCGTCTTCGGCGGGGTTGCCGTGCAGCTGCTGCGCCCGCAGCGCGAACTCCGGCCGCGCCGCCAGGAACGCCGCCACCACGTCCTCGTTCTCGGCCCGGAACCACGAGCAGGTGGCGTAGACCACCAGGCCGCCGGGGCGCACGGCTTCGGCCGCCGTCACGAGCAGGCTCTGCTGCACCGCCGCCAGGTCCGGCAGCTGGTCCGGGGCGAAGCGCAGGCGGCCGTCGGGGTGGCGGCGCCAGGTGCCGCTGCCGGAGCAGGGGGCGTCCACCAGCACCCGATCGAAGCCGCCGCGGCCCAGGACCTCGGGGCCGAAGTCGGGCAGGCGGTCGCCGTCCCACAGGCCCGCCCGCAGGTTGGCCCAGCCGGCGCGGCGGGCCCGCCGGCGCAGGTCCTTCAGCTTGTTCTCGTAGAGGTCGGTGGCGTGCACGGCGCCCTTGCCCTGCATGGCGGCCGCCAGCTGCAGGCTCTTGCCGCCGGCGCCGGCGCAGCAATCCCACACCGTCTGCCCGGGCCGGGCGTCCACGGCCAGGCCGATCTGCTGGCTCGCGAGGTCCTGGATGTCGACCAGGCCGTCCCGGTGGCAGGCCAGTTCGTAGATGCCCTTGGGGCCGACCACGGCCAGGGCCGGGCTGCGTTCCTCCACCACCAGGAAGCCCTGCCCGGCCAGTTCGGCCAGGACGGCGGCGCGGCGCGCTCCTCGATCAGGGGCAGCAGGGCGCGGCCCTTGGCCGTCAGCGAGTACTCGACGCGCGGCGGCACCTCGGAGAATGTCTGGCGC
>JACZKN010000219.1 GCA_014859985.1 Candidatus Krumholzibacteriia bacterium
CTTTTCCCCTTGCTTGCTTCGCCTTTTGTTCGTATCTTGACCGCACCTCCCTCCCACACCCATTTCGGAGGTGCGCCTCATGACCGCCGTCCCCTACCTCGCCGGGCAAGCCGCACCCGACTGCGACCGCGCCCTGCGCCGTTCCCTGGCCGCCATGGACGAGGCCCGCCGCTGCGCCGTCCTTTGGTTCGGCGAGATCCACAGCAGGCACCTCTACCGCGACCTCGGCTACGCGTCCATCAACCAGTACGCCGGCCAGGCCCTCGGCTTCTCGAAGACCCGCACCGGCGATTTCCTGCAGCTGGCCCGCAAGCTGGAAGCCCTGCCCAGGGTCCGCGCCGCCGTCGCCGACGGCTCCCTCGGCTACACCAAGGCCCGCGAGATCGTCTCGGTCGCCACCCCCGCGACCGAGGAGCGCTGGCTGGACGCGGCCCGGCGGCCCCGGCGCGAGCTCGCGGCCCAGGTCAAGCGGGCCAAGCGCGCGGCGCAGGTCGATCCGGGGCAGAGCGAGCTGCTGCCGGCCGTGCCGACAGTGGTCGCACCCGCCGAGTTGCCCGTGCGCCTGACCATCGAGCTGACGCCGGAGCAGGAAGCCCGCCGCACCGCCCTGGTCGAGCGGCTGCACAAGCTGGGCGGCGTGCCCTGCGACCGGGCCGAGTTGCTGTTGGAGGCCCTGGCGGCTCTGGTCGAGGCGAAGGAGGACCGGACGAAGGCCCCCCGGGGGGCCCGCCCGCCGGTGCAGATCCACGTCCACGAGGAGAAAGACGGCACGCTCACCATCGCCACCGACGCCGGCCCTCGCCCCCTGGGCCGCGCCGACGCCGCCCGCCTGCGCTGCGACGCCGTCCTGGTCCGGCCGGGGCGCCGCAACACGGCCACCATCGCGCCCCGGGTGCGGCGCAAGGTGCTGGCCCGGGATCGGCACCGTTGCCGGGCGCCGGGCTGCGGGCGCACGCGGTTCCTCGAGGTGCACCATGTGGTGCCGCGCGAACGCGGCGGCGGCAACGCGTCGGAGAACCTCGTCACCCTCTGCGGCGCCTGCCATCGGTTGTGGCACGAGCGGGGCGCGGGGACGGGCCCGCCCCCATGGTGATCCGGGAGGAAATGGTGGGGCTTGACCGGGAACGCCATACTTGGCTATATTGCCAAATAACCAACAATGGCCCCGCCCCGGAGGACGCCCATGATGGATGCCCAGACCCAGGCCCGCTTCGCCGCCCGCGCCCGCGTGCTGAAGGCGATGGCCCACCCCACGCGGCTGTTCATCGTGGACGAACTGTCGCGGGGCGAGCGCTGCGTGTGCGAGCTGCAGGAGATGATCGGCGCGGACATGTCCACGGTGTCCAAGCACCTGGCGGTGCTGCGCACCGCCGGCCTGCTGCTCGACGAGAAACGGGGCAACCAGGTGTTCTACTCCCTGCGCGTGCCCTGCATCCTGAACTTCTTCGGCTGCGTGGAATCGGTGCTGCAGGCCAGGGCCGAGCATTCCATGCAGCTGCTGGGGTGAGCGCATGAGCCTGCGCAGCGAGGCCAAAGCCCTGGTCGCGGCCGTCGGCGTCTTCCTGGCCTTCTACCACCTGCCGGTGGGCAACGCCCGCTTCGACGGCGCGGTGCACGAGGCCCTGGCGCTGACGCGCTGGTATGCCCGCGAGCACGTGCTGCTGTGCCTGGTGCCGGCGTTCTTCATCGCCGGCGGCATCTCCGTCTTCGTGAGCCAGGGCGCGGTGATGAAGTACCTGGGCGCGGGCGCCCGCAAGGTCACGGCCTACGGCGTGGCGTCGGTCTCGGGCACGGTGCTGGCGGTGTGCTCGTGCACGGTGCTGCCGCTGTTCGCGGGCATCTACAAGATGGGCGCGGGCATCGGGCCGGCCACGGCCTTCCTGTACGCGGGTCCGGCCATCAACGCCCTGGCCATCATCCTGACCGCCCGGGTGCTCGGGGTCGAGATCGGCGTGGCGCGGGCGGCGGGCGCGGTCGTGTTCAGCATCGTGATCGGCCTGTTGATGCACGCGATCTTCCGCCGGGATTCCCGCGAAACGGGCCTGGCCGCCGCCGCCATGCCGGCCGAGGACGGGGGGCGGCCCTTGCGGCGGACGGCCCTGACGTTTGCCGCCATGATCGCGGTGCTGGTCTTCGCGAACTGGGGTGGCGCCGGCGAGGGCCTGTGGGGCCGGGTGCACGCGGCCAAGTGGTGGCTGACCGCCGGAGCAGCCGCCGGGCTGGGCGTGGCGCTGGTGGCCTGGTACGGGCTCGTGTGGTGGAAACCGCTGGTGGTGGCGGCCGCCACGATCGTCGCCGCGGCCATGTGGCCGGGCGATCCGGTGCTCGTGTTCACCGTCGCCACCCTGGTGTTCAGCTGGGCCGTGGCCACGGCCAAGGGCGAGCTGGGCGAGTGGTTCACGGCCAGCTGGGGCTTCGCCAAGCTGATCCTGCCCCTCTTGCTGTTCGGCGTGCTGGTGGCCGGGCTGCTGCTGGGCCGGCCGGGGCAGGAAGGGCTGATCCCGTCGGCCTGGATCGCCGGCGCCGTGGGCGGCAACTCGCCCCTGGCCAATCTTTTCGCCGCGCTGTCCGGGGCGTTCATGTACTTCGCGACGTTGACCGAGGTGCCCATCCTGGAGGGCCTGCTGGGCGCGGGCATGGGCAAGGGCCCGGCGCTGACCCTGCTGCTGGCGGGGCCGGCGGTGTCGCTGCCCAGCATCCTGGTGCTGCGCTCGATCATGGGCGGGCGGCGCACGGCGGTGTTCATCGCCCTGGTGGTGGTCCTGTCGGCGCTGGTGGGGACGATCTTCGGCGCGCTGGCGTAGGCGCGAGCAAAGGAGACAGCATGGAGATCCTGATCCTGGGCACCGGATGCCCCAAGTGCGAGAAGCTGGCGGCCGAGACGACGGCCGCGGCCGAGGACCTGGGCCTGACGTTCGCGTTGCGCAAGGTCACCCAGGTGGCCGACATCATGAAGTACGGCGTGATGCTGACGCCCGCCCTGGTGGTCGACGGCAAGGTGAAGGTGGCGGGCAAGGTCCCGTCGCGGGACGAACTCAAGACGATGCTGACCTGAGGTCCGCAGCGGGCGGCCGGCCCGACCGGTCGCGGGAGGCGACGAACATGCAGAACAAGCAGCAGACGAGCGGACACCGGCCCGGTGGCGCGGCCACCCGCTGGATCGTCGTGGTGGCCGTGGTCGCGGTGGCCATCGGCGCCTACGTCCTGCGGCCGGCCGCCGGCGGGGACGCCGCGGCCGGGAACCAGGACACGGTGGTGGCGGAGGCGACGAAAGCCCTACCCCGGATGATCGACCTGGGCGCGGACAAGTGCGTCCCGTGCAAGATGATGGCCCCCATCCTGGAAGAGCTGAAGACCGAGTACGAGGGCCGCATGGTGATCGAGTTCATCGATGTCTGGAAGAACCCCTCCGCGGGCGCCCAGTACGGCATCAAGCTGATCCCGACGCAGATCTTCTACGCCGCCGACGGCACCGAGCTGTACCGCCACGAGGGGTTCTACGGGCGGGACGACATCCTCGGCAAGTGGCGCGAACTGGGTATCGACCTCTGAGCCGGCGCGGGAAGGACGACGATGCAGACCCTCTTCGAGACCCTGACCACGGCCGTCGCGGGCGCCGTGCCGGTCGCCCTGGCGGCGGCCTTCGCCTGGGGCGTGCTGAGCATCATCCTCAGCCCCTGCCACCTGGCCAGCATCCCCCTGATCGTCGGCTTCATCCAGGGCCAGGGGCAGCCCAGCCAGCGCCGGGCCCTGGCCCTGTCCACCCTGTTCGCCACGGGCATCCTGGTGACCATCGCGCTGATCGGTGGGGTCACCGCGGCGGCGGGCCGCCTGGCCGGCGACGTGGGCACCGTCGGCAACGTGCTGGTCGCGGCCGTCTTCATCGTCGTGGGGCTGGTGCTGCTGGACCTGGTGCCCCTGGCGCTGCCGGCGCCGGCGCGGGTCGGGCTGCAGAAGCGCGGCGCCTGGGCGGCCCTGCTGCTGGGGCTGGTCTTCGGCATCGCCCTGGGCCCCTGCACCTTCGCCTACATGGCGCCGATGCTGGCGGTGACGTTCAAGGTGGCCACCACCGAGGCGGCCTACGGCGCGGCCCTCCTGCTGGTGTTCGGACTGGGGCACTGCCTGGTGATCGCGCTGGCCGGCGCGGGCTCGGCCTGGGTGCAGCGCACCCTCGACTGGAACGCCCAGTCGCGGGCGGGCGGGATCCTGAAGAAGGCCTGCGGGATCCTCGTCATCGCCGGCGGCATCTACCTGCTCTACACGGCCCGTTAGGAGACGTCATGCGCTTGCGCGGCTGGATCGGCATCACGTTGGCGTTCATGGGCAGCGAAGCCGCCGCGGCGGCGACGGCGCCGGTGACCGTCTACTATCTCCACGGGACGGTCCGCTGCGTCACCTGCATCGTGATGGAGGACGTCACGAACCGGACCGTGCGGGACGCATTCGGCGACCTGCTGGCCGAGGGGGTGCTCGCCCTCGAGGCGGTCGACTACGACCAGCCGGATAACGCCCATTTCCTGGACGATTTCGACCTGGAGATGCCGGCCGTCGTGCTGGCCGCCAGCGCCGGCGACACGCTGACGGCCTGGCGCAGGCTCGACCGCACCTGGGAGCTGTCCCACCTGCAGGCGGACCTCGAGCGCTACATCACCGACGAGACTCGCGCCTTCGTGCGCGAGGTCCTGGGAGAGGAATATGCGCCCTGACGGCAAGCTGAAGATCCTGTTCCTGTGCACCGGCAACTCGTGCCGCAGCCAGATGGCCGAGGGCTGGGCGCGGGCGCTGAAGTCCGACGTGCTGGAGGTCTGGTCGGCGGGCGTCGAGACCCACGGCCTGAACCCCCGCGCCGTCCGGGTGATGGCCGAGGCCGGGGTCGACATCTCGCAGCACCGCAGCGAGCTGGTGGACGACCTGATGGGCGTGGGCTTCGACGTGGTGGTCACCGTCTGCGACAACGCGCACGAGAGCTGCCCGGTCTTTCCGGGGCGCGCGCGGATCGTGCACCGCGGCTTCGACGACCCGCCACGGCTGGCGCGGGAGGCGGCCACCGAGGAGGAGGCGCTCGCCCCCTACCGGCGGGTTCGCGACGAGATCCGCGACTTCGTGGCGGGGCTGCCCGGCTCGCTCGACCAGGCGCAGGAGGACGGCCGATGAGCGAGGCCCGCCGCATGACCAATCCCTTCGAGCGCTACCTGACCGTCTGGGTCGGCCTGTGCATGGTCGCGGGCGTCGTCCTGGGCAAGCTGGCGCCCCAGGTGGCGCGCACCCTGGACGGCTGGACCCTGGACGTGGGCGGCGCGCCGGTGGTGTCGATCCCCATCGCCGTCTGCCTGTTCTTCATGATGTACCCCATCATGGTGAAGATCGACTTCGGCGAGGTGGTGCGTTCGGGCCGGAGCGCCAGGCCGGTGCTGCTGACCCTGGTGATCAACTGGCTGGTCAAGCCGTTCACCATGTACGGCTTCGCCATGCTGTTTTTGGGCGTGCTGCTGAAGGGGCTGATCGGGCCCGACGCCATGGACCTGGTCAAGCTGCCGCTGGGCCTGGACCTGCCGGTGGGCGCCGTCCACGGCGCGGGCACGGTGGTCCTGCAGGACGGCGTGCGCATGCTCGAGGTGCCGCTGTGGCGCAGCTACCTGGCCGGCTGCATCCTGCTGGGCATCGCCCCCTGCACGGCCATGGTGCTGGTGTGGAGCTACCTGGCCCGGGGCAACGACGGGCTGACCCTGGTGATGGTGGCGATCAACTCGCTCACGATGCTGGTGCTGTACGGGGTGCTGGGCGGGTTCCTGCTGGGCGTGGGCCGGCTGCCGGTGCCCTGGCAGGCGCTGCTGCTGTCGATCGGCGTGTACGTGGCGCTGCCCTTGGCGGCGGGCTACCTCACGCGGCGGTGGATCGTCGCCGCGCGGGGCGAGGCGTGGTTCAAGGAGCGGTTCCTGCACTGGCTGACGCCGGTGACCATCGCGGCGCTGCTGCTGACGCTGGTGCTGCTGTTCTCCTTCAAGGGCGACGTGATCGCGGCGCGGCCGCTGACCATCCTGTGGATCGCCATCCCCCTGTTCGTGCAGACGGTGTTCGTGTTCGCCCTGGGCTACGGCGCGGCGCGGCTGCTGAAGCTCGACTACCGGGACGCCGCGCCGGCGGCGATGATCGGCGCCTCGAACCACTTCGAGGTGGCCATCGCCACGGCGGTGATGCTGTTCGGGCTGTCTTCCGGCGCGGCGCTGGCCACCGTGGTGGGCGTGCTGATCGAGGTGCCGGTAATGCTGTCGGTGGTCAGGATCGTCAATCGATCCCAGCCCTGGTACGAGCGCCGACTTCGGGCGTCATAGTCCGAGCAGGCGAGTCTCAGGATGCCATTTGGCATACTGCCTAACGGATCGTTAGCCATCACACCAAATATGACTAGACATTCCAACTATTTGAGCATCAGGCATCGAGCCAAGCCCATACCATACGGCGGTGATGGAGTACTGCGAGAGGATGGCGACGCCAACTATGGCTTTAAGTACGTCAAAGGCGATGAGGCCGCGCTCCGCGCCATACCTGAGCTAGCTAAAGACTCGGCCTTGCTTGATCTGGCGCTTGCAATCAATTCTCATCAGACAGGCTTGTTCTCGGTAGGCTGCGTAAGTGGGCCTATCGACGACGATCAAGGACATCGAGACTCCGGATATATTGAGTTCGCAATAAACTCTAAGTCCGCTATTGCCGACGCAAAGAACTACTTTCCAATATTCTTCCACTTCGATCGCTTCTTGCACACTTCTAATTTTTCCGCACCAACTTCGTTCAATTGGGAGCTGGAAGGCGCAACATTCACGGAATATGGTAATTCGTCTGGTTTTACTTGCACAATTTTTATCAACACGGGCTACTCCGCTACACGCGAAGAGGCCACACACATCTGGGCTGAGTCGCTAGGAGCGCTCGCTCACTTTTTGCAGAGCGTGCCTTCTGAGAGCAGTGACTTCATCTACCCGCAGTGATGGCTAACAGTTCATTCAAGCCGAAGCCGCTTCGCGGCTCGGCTTAATTCAGGTGATATGCGACTCTCCAACACCCTAACTTCGATCACAAGCTGACTATCGGACGCGGTGGCGCCGCGCTTCATCAAGGCTTGGATCAATTATTGGATGGACTGGACCCGGATAATCGTGGCGTTCATGCCTTCGGCAGTGAACTCAAACTGCACTTTCTGACCGGCCCGCACTGAGGCGATCTGCTCGGGTGTGGCTTTGAAGGCCATCGTCATCGCCGGCCATTGCAGCACCTCTACCGGGCCGTGCGCGATGGTGATCTTGCTGGCTGCGGCATCGACTGCTTGCACGGTGCCTGTTGCCGACGCCGTCACGGCAGCGGACGCTTCGGCCGGTGTTTTCGCTTGCTCGGCTTCGGACATCGGCATCTGCTCTGTGGGCGCGGCCTGCACCGCTTCGGTGTTGTCAGGGGCCTGCGAGCAGCCTGCCAGAAGCAAAGTGGTGATGAGATAGGCGGGGATCTTCATTGGTGTTCTCCTGTGATGACATGGGATGACGGGGTGGACGAACGGCGGCGAGTCAAGGCGCGGCCGTGCAGCAACCGGTATGCGGCCGGAATCACGAGCATGGACAACAGTGGCGCAGTGACCATGCCGCCGATCATCGGGGCGGCTATGCGCTGCATCACTTCCGAGCCGGCACCGTGACCGAGCAGGATCGGAAACAGACCGGCGAGAATGACCGCGACGGTCATCGCCTTCGGGCGCACGCGCTGCACGGCACCTTCGCGGATTGCTGCATCCAGCGCTTCCTGGTCTGCGTGGGGATCGAGCGCAAGTTGGTGCTCCCAGGCATGGTGCAGATACAACAGCATCACCACCCCAAACTCGGCTGCGACGCCCGCCAGCGCGATGAAGCCGATGATCGTGGCCACCGACACCGCATGACCAAGCAACCAGATCAGCCATAGGCCACCGACCAGTGCCAAAGGCACGCTGGCCATGATCAGCGCAGCTTCGCTCACGCGTCTGAAAACGGCATAGATCAATAGAAAAATGATCACCAGCGCAATCGGCACCACCACCTTGAGCCTTTCCGTGGCACTGGCCAGATATTCGAACTGACCGGACCAGGCCACGGTCGTACCCGGCGGCAATTTGACTTGCCGCGCCACCGCATGTTGCAGATTGGCCACCACCGTGCCCAGATCGCTGCCGGCCGTATCGACGTAGACATAAGTGGCCAGTTGGCCACCCTCGCTTTTCAACATGGAAGGTCCTGCAACCACCGCGATGTCGGCCACCTGACTCAGCGTGAGTTGGGCGCCGTTTGCGGCGACGATCGGCAGTTGTCGCAAAGCCTCGACCGAGTCGCGCTCGGCACGCGGGTAGCGCACCACGATGGGATAACGCTCGCGCCCTTCAACGGTCTGGCCGATCGGATCGCCGCCCACCACCGTCGCGATCAACTGCTGCACGCGCTCCTGGGTCAATCCGTAGCGCGCCGCAGCATCACGACGGATGTGCACATCGACGTAGCGGCCACTGGTCGGGCGTTCAGCAATTGCCGAGCTGACGCCGGGCACGGTCTTCGCCACCGTTTCGATCTGGTCGGCCACGGTCTGCAGCGTGGCCAGATCGGTGCCCAGCACCTTGATGCCGATCGGGCTCTTGATGCCGGTGGAGAGCATGTCGATGCGATTGCGGATCGGCGGCACGAACAGGTTCGTCAGCCCCGGCACGCGTACCGCCTTGTCCAGTTCCGCCTTGATCTTGTCCATCGTCATGCCGGGCCGCCACTGGTCCTTCGGCTTGAAGGTGATCGTGGTCTCGAACATTTCCAGCGGTGCCGGGTCGGTGGCCGTGTCGGCGCGCCCCGCCTTGCCAAACACATGAT
>JACZKN010000220.1 GCA_014859985.1 Candidatus Krumholzibacteriia bacterium
CCCCAAGCCCCGGCGCCTCCGCCCACCGCACCGCACCGCAATTTTCAACGTCCACCCCGCATCCCCCCTCAAGAACGGCCCCCGCGCGCCGATACCCGTCATGCACAACGCAATCCGGCCATCCCCTCATGAGGAGCACCCCATGGCTTTGGGCAGGATCCTGGTCGTCGACGACGAAGACTCGATGTGCCAATACCTTTCGATCCTCCTGCAGAAGGAAGGCTACGAGGTCTCGACCGCCAACGGCGGCGCCGACGCCCTGCGCCTCCTGGAGTCCCGACCCGTCGACGTGGTGATGACCGACATCCAGATGCCCAAGATGGACGGCATCCAGCTGCTCAAGGGCATCAAGGCGATGGATCCGACCATGCCGGTGGTCATCATGACCGCCTACGCCAGCGAGCAGTCGGCCATCGACGCGGTGAACCTGGGCGCCTTCAGCTACCTGCAGAAGCACTGCAAGAACGACGAGATCAAGATCGTGGTGCGCAACGCCCTGCAGTTGCGCCAGGCGCGCACCGAGAACGCCCAGCTCAAGAAGGAGCTGACCAAGAACCGCACCCGCAAGCAGATCATCGGCCAGAGCCCGCGCATGCGCTCGGTCTACAAGATGGTGGACAAGATCGCCGCCTCGGCCGCCACGGTGCTGATCAACGGCGAGAGCGGCACGGGCAAGGAGCTGATCGCCCAGGCCATCCACCAGGGCAGCGACCGCGCCGACAAGCCGTTCGTGGCCATCAACTGCGGCGCCATCCCCGAGACCCTGCTCGAGAGCCAGCTCTTCGGCCACGTCAAGGGCTCGTACACCGGCGCCGACCGCGACCACGACGGCTTCTGCCGGCAGGCCGAGGGCGGCACCATCTTCCTGGACGAGATCGGCGAGACGCCCCACACGATCCAGGTCAAGCTGCTGCGCATGCTGCAGGAGCGGGAGATCTACCCCGTGGGCAGCAGTAGCCCCGTGAAGGTGGACCTCCGGGTGATCGCGGCCACGAACCGCGACCTGGAGGAGGAGATCGCCCGCGGCCACTTCCGCACCGACCTCTTCTACCGCCTGAACGTGATCCCCCTGCACCTGCCGGCGCTGCGCGAACGGATCGAGGACATCCCGCTCTTGGTGGACCATTTCCTGAAGCGCACCTGCCCCGACTACAAGGGCAGCCTGGGCTCGATCCTCGACGAGGCCGCCATGCGCGCCCTGCAGGGCTACGGGTGGCCGGGCAACGTGCGCGAGCTGGAGAACGTGATCGAGCGCGCCAGCATCATGCGCGACGGCGACCGCATCACCCTGCGGGACCTGCCGGCCGACCTGGGAGACCGCCAGGCCGGGAGCGACGACGGCACGGCGTACCTGTCCGTGGGCAGCCTGGTCAGCCTGGAGGATCTCGAACGGGCCCACATCCTGGCGGTGCTCGACGCCACCGGGGGGGCGCGCAAGCAGACCTCGGAGGTCCTCGGCATCAACGCCTCGACCCTCTACCGCAAGCTGAAGAAGTACGGGGTCCAGGACGAGGACCCGGAGGAGGCGGCCGAGGGGGCCGAGGTGCCCGGGGCGGAGCTGCTGGAGGCCGTCGACGACGTCCTGCGCGAGGCCACGGCGGACGAGCCGCCGCGGGCCGCGGACCGGGTCGAGACCGACCAGACCGTCCTGGTCTGAGGCGGGGCCCGGCCCTTGCAGCCAGGAAGGAACTGCACGGTGAGCCGCGCCGCTTCGGGCACCCTGCACGGAAAAATGCGGCACAAAGACCATGAAAGGAATTTTCAGGATTCAGCAAGTTATTGCAGGACTGGGGACAAGAAGATTGCACGACCCTGAGAGCAAATGGCACGCCCATTGCTGATCGCGCACTGCCGTTGGCAGGTTAACCGGCGCCGGACCAATCCGGTGACGAGCTAGGGCCCGAGGGGGCCGTTCTAAGGAGGACGTCATGTTCAATCGTAAGGGCTTTACGCTGATCGAGCTGATGATCGTCGTGGTCATCATCGGCATCCTGGCCGCCATCGCCATCCCCAACTTCATCAGCATGCAGGATCGTGCGAAGGAAGCCAAGGTCAAGGGCGCGGCCCACACCGTGCAGCTGGCCGCCGAGGACTACGCCGTGCGCAACGACGGCGTCTACTCGGACGCCGCGGCTGACGTCCAGCCGCTGCTGCCCCAGGACCCGAACGGCGGCAACTTCTTGCAGAACGCCTTCACCGCTGCGTGGACTGAGCCCCAGTTCGCCGCCGCGGCTGCCCAGGCCGGCCAGGTCGGCATCGTGCAGATCGTTGACGCCAACGGCACGCCCGTCGGCTACACCATCACCGGCTACGGCAAGGATGCCAACTCCGGCGTGAACGGGATCATCCTGACCCTGACCAGCGGTCAGTAGTCTCCGGTTCCGGCGACCACGGGGCGGGACCGGCTGGCCGGTCCCGCCCCTGCTCCTTGGGGGAAGCGCGTGCACCTGAAGTTCAGTCGCCTGGGGACCCTGGTTCCGGCCCGGCCACAGCGCCCTGCCCTGCCGGACCTGGTGCTGGCCGGGGGCGCCCTGTCCCTGGCGGCGGCCGTGCTGTTCGTCTTCGCCGCGCCGGTGCTTCTGGGCCTGCGGCAGGCGGTGACCGAGACGGCCATCCGCGGCAACGCCGCCACGGTGCAGCTGGCGGTCGAGAGCTGGGCGGCCGCCAACCAGGGCACCTACCCCCACGACGTCCACGCCGTGCTGCCCTGGCTGCCCCGGAGCCGGCCCCCCGCCAACCCCGTGACCCGCCGGCCGCTGGAGTTCCGCGCCGAGCCCGGCGACCTGACCTACCGCTGCCGCGACGACGGCACCGGCTACGTCATCGAGGCCTGGGCCCCGGACGCGGCCGGCCTGCCGCGCCTGCTCCTGCGCCTGGAAGGCCGGACGCCCCCGCCGGCCCACGCCGGTTTCTGAGGCGCCCGCTGCGCTGGCATCCCCGTTGCATTTCCTCCTGCGGAATCCCGATCGGCTGCGCCCAGGCGGCCCTGGCAGGGCCGCCGTGCCCGGAGGTGGACGTTGAACTGGCAGAGACTGGCTGTTTCCCATGCACCGGGCGGCGACGCCGCGCCGGGCGCCTGGGCCGGGGCGGGCGCGGGGCGGTCGGCGAGCGCAGCCCCGCCCGGTGCATGGGAAACAGCCAGTCTCTGCCAGTTCAACGTCCACCTCCGGGCACGGCGGCCCTGCCAGGGCC
>JACZKN010000221.1 GCA_014859985.1 Candidatus Krumholzibacteriia bacterium
CACCAGCGCCGCCTCGGCGACTGGAGCACCATGGCCGCCGGGAGCTGGCGCCGCCGCGACGCCCTGCCCAGGCCCGGCGGCGGCGAGCTCCCCAACAGCGACCTGGAGCAGTCCGCCCTGCTGCTGCGGGGCGGCCGTCCCGTGCGGGGTGTCGGGCACCTGGGCCTTTTGGCCACCGCCTGGACCGCCGAGAAGGGCGTCCCGCCGGAACAGCACCTGGGCGACCAGGCCCGCTTCTGGCGCTACCCGGTGCGGGAGCGGGCCCTGTTCGGCGCCGCCCTCGACCTGCCCCTGGACCGGGCCGGCGGGTGGGACCTGGGCGCTGCGTTGTCGGCCGATTTCTTCCGCCAGGAGATCGATCCCCGCGGCCCCGACGGCTGGGACGAGCCGCTCCGGGACGGCCAGGCCTACGAGGTGAACCGGGACCGCACCGGCTACGGCCGCCTGCGCCTGGCGCGTTGGCTGGGCGACCGGGCGAAGCTGGCGGTGCAGGGCTCGGCCCGCTACACGAACCACCGCGAGAGCGTCGTGGTGGGCGGACCGGAGCAGACCTACGCCCAGTGGCTGACCGCATTGGCCGCCGAGTTCGAGGCCGTGCCCGCCGACCGCTGGACCCTGCGCGGCGGCCTGGGCCGGGACCACGGCGCCACCCCCGAGGCCGGGGACAAGGAGCCGAGCCCGGCCAAGAACGCCGTCGCCTTGAACCTGCGGGTGGTGCGGGACGTGGGCGAGCGTTCGGGCGTCTACGCCGGCGCCAGCCGCCGCAGCCGCTTCCCGTCCCTGCGCGAAACCTATTCCGGCGCCCTGGGCCGCTTCATCCCCAACCCGGACCTGGGCCCCGAGCGCCAGGACCAGGTCGAGGTGGGCGCCATCACGGCAGCCGGTGCCTGGAGCCTGGAGGGCGCCGCCTTCCACGGCCGCATCACCGGCGGCATCGAGCGCCAGGCCATACCCGGCACCGACCGGTTCGAGCGGGTCAACCGCAGCGAGATCCGTACGCCCGGGATAGAAGTGATGGGCGGCTGGACGCCGCGAGGGGCCGTGGCGGTGCGGCTGCAGCACACGATCCTGGCCGCCCGGGTCAAGGACCAGGGCGTCGAACGGCCGGCCGAGGACCGACCCGACTACATGTCCCTCGTGGGCGTGTCGTGGCAGCCCCTGACCGGACCGGGCGCCGCGCTGGAAGCCCGCGTCACGGGCCCCCGCTGGAGCGCGGACACGACGGCTCCGGACGGCCTGCGCCGCCTGCCGGCGGGCGTGACCTGGAACCTGCGGTTGTCCTGGTCGTGGCGCAGCGTGCCGGGTTCGGATACCGACGTGGACCTGCACCTGCGCGTCGACAACCTGTTCGACCAGCGGGTGGACTCCCAGACGGGGCTGCCGGAGGCGGGGCGGACGGTCAGCGGGGGGATCGGGTTGACGCTCTGACGCCGCCCCGGCGGCGGGCGGAGACAGCGGGCCGCGGCCGGATCCCGGCCGCGGCCCGCCTCGGGTCAGGCCTTCAGCGAGGCCATGTCGATGACGAAGCGGTACTTGACGTCGCTCCTGAGCATCCGCTCGTAGGCTTCGTTGATCTGCTGCATGCGGATGAGCTCGATGTCGCAGACGATGCCGTGCTTGCCGCAGAAGTCGAGCATCTCCTGGGTCTCGGCGATGCCGCCGATGAGCGACCCGGCGAGGTTGCGCCGGGGCATGAGCAGGCTGAAGACGCTGACCCCCTGGGGCCCGGGCGGCGCTCCGACCAGGACCAGGGTGGCGTCGAGCTTCAGCAGGGCGAGATAGGCGTTCAGGTCGTGGTCGGCCGAGACGGTGTCGAGGATCAGGTCGAAGCTGCCGGTGTGCCGGGCCATGGCGTCCGTGTCCCGGGAGACGACGACCTCGTCGGCGCCCAGGCGCTTGCCGTCGGCGACCTTGCCCTCGGAGGTGGTGAACAGGACCGTGTGCGCGCCCAGCGCGTGGGCGAACTTCACGCCCATGTGGCCCAGGCCGCCGAGCCCGACGATGCCGACCTTCCGGCCCTTGCCGGCTCCCCACTTGCGCAACGGCGAGTACGTGGTGATGCCGGCGCACAGCAGTGGCGCCGCGCGGGCCGGGTCGAGGCCGGCCGGGACCTTCAGGGTGAAGGCCTCGTCGCAGACGATCCTCTCCGAATACCCGCCGTGGGTCACGCCGCCGGAGTGCTTGTCCGGCCCTCCGTAGGTGAAGACCGAGCCCTCGAGGCAGAACTGCTCCAGGCCGCCGGCGCAGCTGGAGCACGTCCGGCACGAGTCGACGAGGCAGCCGACGGCCGCGGTGTCGCCGGCCTTGAACCTGCTCACCTTGCTGCCGACGCGGGTGACCCGGCCGAGGATCTCGTGCCCGGGCACGACCGGGAAGACCGTCATGCCCCATTCGTTGCGGGCGAAGTGCAGGTCGGAGTGGCAGACCCCGCAGTAGAGGATCTCGATCTCGACGTCGGTCGGCAGCGGCTCGCGCCGGTCGATGGTGAGCGGCCCCAGCGGGGCGGTGGCGGACGGGGCGGCGAAGGCCTTGGTCGGCATGGGACAACCTCTCGTTGGGGGCGGATGCGAATCGCCATGGTAGGGACGATCAACCGCCCGCGCAAGCGGCGGCGGGCCACCGGGACCGCCGCGGCGTCCGGGGCCTTGATCTTCCCCGCCGATCGCTTACGTTGGGTCGCAGACCTCAACTCCCGGAAGGAGCGCAGTCCATGATCGAGAACGGCAAGACCGTGCAGGTCCACTACAAGGGCACCCTCGCCGACGGCACGGTGTTCGACTCCTCCGAGGGCCAGGAGCCCCTGGAGTTCCGGACCGGCGTCCAGTCGGTGATCCCCGGCTTCGAGGCCGCGGTGGTCGCGATGGAGCCCGGCGAGACCCGCACCGTCACCATCGCGTGCACCGACGCCTACGGCGAGTCGAGCGACGAGATGATCGGCCTGGTGCCCCGGCAGAGCCTGCCCGAGGACCTGGTGCCGGAGATCGGCATGATGCTGGAGATGCACACCGAGGACGGTTCGATGCCCGTGCGGGTGGTCGACGTCGACGCGGAGAACGTGACCCTGGACGCCAACCATCCCCTGGCGGGCGAGGATCTGACCTTCGAGCTGACCCTGGTGGCCGTGCTCTAGCCCCGCTCCGCGATTTCGGCGTCGGGGGGCGGCGACGCGGATCCCCGCCCCCCCCCCGCGCCGGTTCCC
>JACZKN010000032.1 GCA_014859985.1 Candidatus Krumholzibacteriia bacterium
CCGGTCGCCGCCGTGGCGCTCCAGCCAGGCGTGGACCGGCGGCAGCCCCACGCCTCCGGCCACCAGCACCGCCGGCGCTGCGGGCGCGGGCCCGGGAAAGGGCCGGCCCAGGGGGCCGAGGAAACAGAGCCGGTTCCCCGGTTGCAGGCCGCGCAGCGCGGCGGTGCCGCGCCCGACGACCCGGTACAGGAAGGACACCGACGGCCCGTCGGCGGCGAGGATCGAGAAAGGCCGGCTGAAGACCAGCATGCCACTGCCGGTGACGTTGAGCATGGCGAACTGGCCGGGCAGGAAGGCGACGGGCCGGTCCAGGCGCGCGTCCAGCCGCACCAGCCCGGCGGAAACGGCGAGATTGGCCGTGACGGTGCCGTCGCAGCGCACGCGCGAAGTTACCGGGGTCCCGTTCATGCTCTCCATCCGCAGCGGGCGCCGCCTTGGGCTACCGCAGGTCGAAGGTATCCTTCTTCTCCTGCTTCTTGTCCTTCTCTGCGTCCTTCTCTTCCTGCTCGCCCTCGGCTTGGCCCTCCGGCTGTCCGTCGTCCGGGACCTGTCCGTCCGGTGCCAGGGTGTCGGGCAGGGCCCCGGCCGCGGGCACGTTACCGCCGATCTCCGCCCCCGCCGGCCGTGGCGGCACCGAGCTCGTGTCCGCCGGCGCCGCGGCTGCGTCCGCGGCCGCGGTCGCAGCACGCACCGAATCGGTGGAGGCTGTCCGGGCCGCCTGGGCCCGGGCCTGGCCGGTCCGCTGTTCGGCCAGGGCCAGTTCCTGCGGGGTGGGCGGGAAGTCCAGGTTGGGACGGCGCGCCAGGTAGACCATCCGGCGCCGCAGCCCCGCGCCCGACGTGGGCCGTCGCAGCCCGTCCGGGCCGGCGATGGCCACCCCTTCGCCCGACGCCAGGGCGAGGCGCTCCTCGGGAGTCAGCGCCGCCAGCCGCGCCGCCTGTTCCAGTTGGCGCCGCGCCAGCAGGTAGCCCAGCAGTTCGGACTGGCCCCCGGTGCGGGCCTCGTAGGCCTGGGGAGAATCGGGGAACCGTTCCTGCAGCGCGTCGGCGTAGATCCGGCCCGAGTCCGGCAGGTCCAGATGGTCGCGAAAGGTGATCAGGGCGCCGTAGGTGGCCCGCGCGGCCACCTCCGCGTCGGCCGCGGTGTCCGCCGCCGCCGCCGCGTACAGTTCCAGGGCCTCGCGGGGCCGGTCGAAGCCGAAGAGCAGCGCGTTGGCCTTCTCCAGCCGCAGTTCGGCCGCGGACGCACCCTGGGCGTCGACCAGGGCCTGGTCCGCGGCCATGTAGTCCTTCAGCGTGTCGTGCAGCCGGCGGGTCCGCTCGGGATCCTCCAGCTCGTTGCGCTGGCGCAGGGCCTCCTGGAACGAGTTGCGGGCCTGTTCCCACTCGCCCCGATCCATGTACATGTATCCCAGCAGGTCCGCGGCCTTGGCCTTGACCTTCGGCGTCTGCCAGTCCAGGGGCATGCTCTCCAGCAGCGAGGCCGCCTCGCCGGGCCGGCTGCGCGCCACCAGGCTCTCGGCCTCCACCAGGCGCACGTCGCCGCGGGCGTTGTAGACCTCGGCGTCGGCGCGCAGCTCGCCCAGCAGGGCGTCGACCAGGTCGTGGTCGCCGATGCGCACGTGCACCCTCGCCCGCAGCAGCCGGGCCCGGAATCCCAGCTCGGCGCTGTCGGATTCGTCGCCGACCTCCCTGAGCACGTTCGCCGCCCCCAGGTAGTCCCCCAGCTCCCACTGGCACTCGGCCAGCTTCAGGCCGATGCGGTCGCGCTCCTCGGAGCGGGGGTTATCCTGCAGGTAGCGGCGGTAGGACGCCGCCGCCGCCTCCCAGTTCTCCATGGCGAAGGAGTTGTCGCCGGAGACCTTCTGCACATCGGCCTGGTATCGGCTGTCGGGAAAGCGCCGCCCCAGCTGGGCCAGGAATTCCTGGCTCCTTTCCAGGCTGCCGATCAGCAGGTAGTTCAGCCCCTGCAGGTAGAGGGACTCCTCCAGGTATTCCGTGGCCGGGAAGTTCTGGAACAGGAGGTCCAGCTTGCGGATGGACATGCGGTAGCCCTCGAGCCGGTGCCAGGCCTTGGCCTGCAGGAAGAGGGCGTCGTCGGTCAGCCCGTGGCCGGGATACTCGTCCAGCACCTTCTGGGCCTTCTGGATGGCCGTCTCGTAGTTGGTCTTCTGCAGCCCCGCGGGCTTGGGCGGGTCCTCGTGCTTGCGGATGGCCTCGTTGCGCACGTATTCGGCGTCGTCGAAGGCCTTCTTGGCATTGAAGTAGGTGTTGTACTTGGCACAGCCGGCCAGCAACAGGACCAGCAGCAGCAAGGCCGGCAGGATGCGGCGCGTCCTCCCGCGAAGACGATGCCGTGCGCGGTGGCGACCTTCCCGGGGCCGGGCGGGCTGGCCGCCGGCCGGAGCGGACGCGCATCGCAACAGATGCAACTTGTCCTGTCGTGGGCGGTTGGACAATCTTCCTCCCAGTCTTCATGAGGCGCGGCGCCGCCGGCGGCGGCTGCCCGGCGGGCCCGCCGAAGGTCCCGGCGCCGATCCGCAGCAAGTCCTATTCCTGCACTCCCAGGCGGTCGCGCCAGGTCAGGCGCCCGCGCAGGAAGGTGGCCTTCACCCGGCCCCGGAGCGTCTCGCCCAGGTAGGCGGAGTTGCGGCTCCGCGAGCGCAGATCCGCCGCCTGCACGGTCCACTCCTGCTCCGGATCCAGCAGGACGAAGTCCGCCTCGCCGCCCTCGTCCAGGCCGCCGGCCGGCAGGTTCAGGACCCGGGCGGGCCGCTCGGCCAGGCAGGCCACCAGCCCGCCCAGGTCCAGCACGCCCGTCCTGACAAGATACGTCACGCCCACGGCGAACGCCGTCTCCAACCCCACCACGCCGAAGGGAGCCTGGTCGAACTGGTACTCCTTCTCGGTGGCGGTGTGCGGCGCGTGGTCGGTGGCGATGCAGTCGATGGTGCCATCGGCCAGGCCCTCGGCCACGGCGTTGACGTCGTCGGGCTCGCGCAGGGGCGGGCTCATCTTGAACAGGGGCGAGAAGTCGCGGCAGCGGGCGTGGTCCAGGCTGAAGTGGTGGGGCGTCGCCTCGGCCGTCACCCGCACGCCCTCGGCCTTGGCGCGCCGGATGATCTCGACGGCGCCCTTGGTGGAAACGTGCGCCACGTGCAGGTGGCCGCCCGCGGCCCGCGCCAGTTCGATGTCGCGGAACACGGCGGCGTCCTCGCCGGCCCGCGGCATGCCAGCCAGGCCCAGGCGCGCGGACCAGTAGCCCGCGTGCATGCAGCCGCCGCCGGTGATCGTGGTGTCCTCGGCGTGGGTGATGACGGGCACGCCCAGGTGGCCGGCGTACTTCAGGGCGCCGGACATGAGGCTGCCGTCCCGCACGGGCGAACCGTCGTCGGTGAAACCCACGGCGCCGGCCTCGACCATGGCGCCGAACTCGCACATGCCCTCGCCGCGGCGGCCGGGGCTGACCGCGCCGGTGGGGAAGACCCGCACCAGGCCCGCCTCGTTGCCGCGCTGGATGAGGTAGCGCACCATGCCGGCGTTGTCGATGGCGGGGTCGGTGTTGGGCATGGTCACCACCGAGGTGAACCCGCCGGCGGCCGCGGCCCGGCTGCCGGAGGCCACGGTCTCCTTCTCCTCGCCCCCCGGCTCGCGGAAGTGCACGTGCAGGTCGACGAAGCCCGGCGCCAGCACCAGCCCGCCGCCGTCCAGGACGGGCACGCCCTCCAGGGTCGGCGCCCCCACGCCCAGGCCCTCGACGCGGCCGCGCTTGACGTGCAGGAAGCCCTTGCGCTTGCCCACCTTGCCCTGCCGGCAGACGAAGACGTCGGTCACCAGGTACTCGGCGGGAATGCGCTCCCAGCTCCACTCCATGGGTGTGTCCCCTTCTCTCGTCGCGGGCGCGCGGCGGCGCCCGGTTCGGGTCCCGCGGCGGGCGCTACTGGGCGCCGCCGGCCAGGGCGCCGGGATCGCCCCCGGACAGCAGGTAGATCAGGGCCATGCGCACGGCCACGCCGTTGGCCACCTGGTCGAGGATGACCTGGCGCGGGCCGTCGGCCACCTCGCTGGCGATCTCCACGTCCCGGTTCATGGGCCCCGGGTGCATGATGAAGGCCTCGGGCTTCAGCCCCCGCACGACGTCCCCGGTGATGCCGTACATGCGGTGGTACTCGCGGTTGCCGGGGAAGGCCTTGCCCGCGCCGCGCTCCAGCTGGATGCGCAGCACGTTCAGCACGTCGGCGTCGGCCACGGCCCGCTTGAGGTCGTGCTCCACCTTCACGTGCTCGCCCAGCTTCGCCAGCGCGCCCGGCACCATGGTGGGCGGCCCGCAGAGGGTGACCTCGGCGCCCAGCTTGGTCAGGCCCCAGATGTTGGAGCGCGCCACGCGGCTGTGGGCGATGTCGCCGATGATGGTGACCTTGCGGCCCCGCAGGTCGCCCAGGCGCTGGCGCATGGTCATGATGTCCAGCAGGCCCTGGGTGGGATGCTCGTGGGCGCCGTCGCCGGCGTTGATCACCGAGCACTTCAGCACCTCGGCCAGGTAGCGCGCCGCGCCGGACGAGCTGTGGCGGATGACCAGCATGTCGATCTTCATGGCGGCGAGGTTCTCGGCGGTGTCGCGCAGGGTCTCGCCCTTCTTGAAGCTGCTGTCGACGGTGGAGAAGTTGACGATGTCCGCCGAGAGGCGCTTCTCCGCCAGCTCGAAGCTGATGCGCGTGCGCGTGCTGGGCTCGTGGAAGAAGTTCACCACCGTACGGCCGCGCATGATCGGCACGCTGCGCACGGGACGGTCGAAGACCGCGCGGAAGCGGCCCGCGATGTCCAGGGTGCCGAGGATCTCCTCGGCCGACAGATCCTCCAGCCCCAGGACGTCCTTGCGCTGCAGGATCATTCCAGGACCTCCCCGACGACCACCTCTTCGGTGCCGTCGATCTCCTTGATCCTGACCTTGATGATCTCCCGCTGGGAGGTCGGCACGTTCTTGCCCACGAAGTCCGGGCGGATGGGCAGCTCGCGGTGGCCGCGGTCCACCAGCACCGCCAGGCGGATGGCCTGGGGCCGGCCCCAGTCCATGATCACGTCCAGGGCGGCGCGCACCGTGCGGCCGGTGTAGAGGACGTCGTCCACCAGGATGATGATCTTCTCGTTGACGTCGAAGGGCATCTCCGTGGACGAGACCTGGGGCGCCGGACCCAGCCGCGAGAGGTCGTCGCGGTAGAAGGTGATGTCCAGGGCCCCGCTGGGCACCTCGCGCCCCTCCACCTGCCGGATCGCCTCGCCCAGGCGCTTGGCCAGGGGCACGCCGCGCCGCTGCACGCCCAGCAGCACCAGGTTGTCGACGCCCTTGTTGGCCTCGACCACCTCGTGGGCCATGCGCTTGACGGCCCGGGCCATCTCGCCGGCGTTCATGATGACGGCTTTCTCGTTGAAACTCATGACGCTCCTCGGGGTTGGCGGGGTGCGCGCGGGCGCCGCCCCGGCGACCGGACGGCTCCGCCGCCGGGCAGAAAAAAGGGCATGGCGCAGACGTCCATGCCGGCGTTGTGCCGCGGCCTCCTTCTCCCTGGCGGTCGGTCGGAAAATAGCAGGGCCCCCGGGGGCCAGCAAGGCGAATCTGGAGGAGGGAGCCCGCGCGGGGCTGGGCAGAAACCGGGGGACGACGTATCCTGTCCGGATTCGCGGCCGCGGCCGGCGCCGGCGCTTGCGGCCACCCGCCAACCCGAGGAGAACCGATGCTCGAAGGAGCCATGCTCGGACCCTACCGGCTCGCGGCGCAGCTGGGCGTCGGCGGCATGGGCGAGGTCTACCGCGCGCGGGACACGAAGCTGGACCGGGACGTGGCGGTCAAGATCCTGCCCGAGGCCGTGACCGCCGACCCGGACCGCCATGCGCGCTTCCACCGCGAGGCCCGCGCCATGGCCGCCTTCAACCACCCCCACGTGGCCGCCGTGCACGCCCTCGGGGAGCACGAGGGCCGCCACTATCTGGTGATGGAGCTGGTCGCGGGCGAGAGCCTCGCCCAGACCCTGGCCCGCGGCCCGTTGCCCGTGGACCGCGCCGTGCACCTGGCCCGCCAGATGGCCGCCGGCATCGAAGCCGCCCACGCCGCCGGCATCGTGCACCGCGACCTCAAACCCGCCAACGTCATGCTCAGCCCCGACGGCGACGCCAAGATCCTCGACTTCGGCCTGGCCAAGGTCTTCGCCGAGGACACCGAAGAGCGGGCCGGCCTGGACGACCCCACGCTGACCACCGACCGCACCCGCGCCGGCGTGGTGCTGGGCACGGCGGCGTACATGAGCCCCGAGCAGGCCCGGGGCCTCGCGGTGGACAGGCGCACCGACGTGTGGGCGTTCGGTGCCATCCTGTTCGAGATGGTCAGCGGTCGGCGCCCCTTCGGCGGCGCGACGGTGACCGACACCCTGGCCGCGGTGTTGCGCGCCGATCCGCCCTGGGACGCCCTGCCGCGCGACCTGCCGGCCCCGGTGGGCCGCCTCATCCAGCGCTGCCTGCAGAAGGATCCCCGCCGCCGGCTGCACGACGCGGCCGACGCGCGCATCGTGCTGGAGGACCTCGGAGCGCCGGACGGCCCCTACG
>JACZKN010000222.1 GCA_014859985.1 Candidatus Krumholzibacteriia bacterium
TCCTCCAGAAGCTGGGCTACGACCACGACGTCGTCGCCACCGGCGACGCCGCGGTGGCGGCCCTGCGCCGCCGGCGCTACGCGGCCGTGCTGATGGACGTGCAGATGCCCGGCATGGACGGCCTGGAAGCCGCCCGGCTGATCCGCCACCCCGACGGCGGGGTCCTCGATCCCGCCGTGCCGATCATCGCCATGACCGCCCACGCCCTGGCCAGCGACCGCGAGCGTTGCCTGGCTGCCGGCATGGACGACCACGTGACCAAACCCGTGGAGTCGGAGAACCTGGCCGAGGTGCTGACCCGGCTGGTCGCCGTCAACGCCTGAGTCCAGCACGCATGCCGAAGCCCCCCGCCGCGGCGGGGGGCTTCGCTGCGCCGGCCGCAGGCGGCTTCAGAAGGGGAGCTGCCGGATCACCGAGGCCGCCGCGGCGTGGAAGGCGTCCGGGCGGATGCCCAGGTAGAGCACCAGCGCCGCCAGGGCCCCGGCGGTGGCCACCGAAACCCACTCGACGCCGTCGTAGCTGTCGGCCTCGGTATCCTTCATGTACATCACGACGATCACCCGCAGGTAGTAGTAGACCGAGACCAGCGAGTTGATCACCCCGATCACCGCCAGCGGCACCAGGCCCGCCTTGACGACCGCCGCGAAGAGATAGAACTTCGCCATGAACCCCACGAAGGGCGGGATGCCCGCCAGCGAAAGCAGGGCCACGGCCAGGGTGGCGGCCGCCACCGGGCGCCGGCGGCTGAGGCCCGCGTAGCGGTTGATGTCGTCGGCATCCTCGCCCCCGCGGTTGGACAGCACGTTGACCACGCCGAAGGCGGCGAGGTTCATCAGACTGTACCCCACCAGGTAGAAGAGCACCGCGCTGGCCGCCGACTCGCCCACCGTGCGCGCCAGGGCCTGGCGCGCCGGGTCCCCCACCGCCGGCGACAGCAGGGTCACCACGCCCAGCAGCAGGTAGCCGGCGTGGGCGATGCTCGACCAGGCCAGCATCCGCTTGATGTTGTTCTGCACCAGGGCCACCAGGTTGCCCAGGCTCATGGTCAGCACCGCGAAGACCGTCAGCACCGGGTACCAGGCCCAGGCCAGCTGGGGCTGCAGCAGCAGGGCCACCCGCAGCAGGATGGCGAAGCCGGCCGCCTTGACGGCCGTCGCCATGAAACCGGTGACGTAGGCCGGGGCGCCATCGTAGACGTCGGGCGTCCACATGTGGAACGGCACCATCGCCACCTTGAAGCCGAAGCCCATCAGCATCAGGGCCGAGCCGGCGGTGACCAGGATGGTCGCGCCGCCGCCCGTGGCCAGCACCCGCGCGATGGCGTCGAAATTGGTGTCGCCGGCGTAGCCGTAGAGCAGGGCCATGCCCATCAGCAGGAAGGCCGAGGAGAAACCGCCCAGGACCAGGTACTTGAACCCCGCCTCGCTGCTGCGCACGTTGCCGCGCACCCCGCCGGCGAGGATGTAGGTGGCCAGGCTCATGGTCTCCAGGCCCAGGAACACCGCCAGGAGGTCGTTCGCGGCCGCCAGCACCATCATGCCCAGGACCGTGAACAGCAGCAGCGGGTAGAACTCGGGCCGGTAGCGGCCGTCGCGGTCGTAGATGCCGGTGGCGAAGATGGTGGTCATGATGCCGATGCCGGCGAACAGGTAGTTGAAGAAGCGGGACCAGTCGCCGGCCAGCAGCATGCCGCCCAGCCGCGGGCCCTCGCCCGGGTGCACGGCGATCTGCACCACGATGGACGCCAAAAAGACGCACAACGTCAGGTAGGACAGGTGGTCCTTCTTCAGCGTCCGCACGAACGCGTCCACGAGCATCACCAGCAGCCCGCCGCCGCCGATCACCAGGTAGGGCAGCAGCACGCTCCAGCTGGTGGCGTCCAGGGGCATCTCGAAGTGGGTCATCGGTGGGCCTCCCCTTCGTGGACGACGAAGACGGGTGCGTCGGCCGTCCCGCCGCCGAGGGCGTGCTGCGGGTAATCGTCCGCGTGCGGCGAGGCCGGGACGGCCAGCGGGGCGAGCACGCGCTCGACGCTGGCCTCGACGCGGTCCAGGACCATGCCCGGCCGCACGCCCAGCCAGAACATGAACACGACCAGGGGCAGCAGCACCGCGTACTCGCGGACGCTCAGGTCGCGGAGATCCCTGTTCTTCTCGTTGGTGAGCTTGCCGAAGAACATGCGCTGGTACATCCAGAGCATGTAGATCGCGCCGAGCACCACGCCCGTCGCGGCCAGGGCCGTCAGCAGGCGCGGATGATCCAGGGTCGTGCTGCCGAAGGTGCCCAGCAGGATCATGAACTCGCCCACGAAGCCGGCCAGGCCGGGCAGGCCCACCGAGGCGAGCATCGTGATCATGAACACCGTCGCGTAACCGGGCATCCGGTGGGCCAGGCCGCCGAACTCGGAGATCTCCCGGGTGTGGCGGCGCTCGTAGATGACCCCCACCAGGAGGAAGAGCGCCCCCGTGGAGAGGCCGTGGGCCAGCATCTGGAAGATCCCTCCGGCCACCCCCAGCGGGGTCAGCGAGAACAGCCCCAGCACGACGAAGCCCAGGTGGCTGACCGACGAGTAGGCCACCAGCTTCTTGATGTCCGGCTGCACCAGCGCCACCAGCGCGCCGTAGATGATGCCGATCACCGCCAGGATGCTCATCAGGGGCGCGAAGGCCTCCACCCCGGCCGGGAACAGGGGCATGGCGAAGCGCAGCATGCCGTAGGTGCCCATCTTCAGCAGCACGCCGGCCAGGATCACCGAGCCCGCGGTCGGCGCCTCGACGTGGGCGTCCGGCAGCCAGGTGTGCAGGGGGAAGACCGGCACCTTGATGGCGAAGGCCAGGATGAAGGCCCCGAACAGCCACAGCTGCGCCTGGCGCTCCAGGTCCAGGGCCAGGAACTGCTCGAGCCCCATCCCGCCCGCCTGGAAGTACATCCAGAGGATGGCCACGAGCATGAACACCGAGCCGACCATGGTGAAGATGAAGAACTTCACCGCCGCGTAGATGCGCCGCTGGCCGCCCCAGATCCCGATGATGAAGTACATCGGGATGAGCATGGCCTCCCAGAACACGTAGAACAGCAGCATGTCCCGGGCGAAGAAGGTGCCCAGCATGGCCGCCTGCAGGAACAGCAGCATGGCCATGTAGTCGCGGACCCGCTCGGTGACCGCCTTCCAGGCCGACAGGATCACCAGCGGGCCCAGGAAGGTGGTCAGCATCACCAGCACCAGGCTGATACCGTCGCAGGCCAGGTGGTAGTTGATCTTGCCGCCGAAGAGCCAGGCGACCTTCTCGGTGAACATGTCCTGGCCGCCGGGGCCGTCGTAGCGGAACCACAAGTGCAGCGACAGCACGAAATCCGCCAGGGCCACGGCCAGGGCGAAGACCCGCGCGTGGTCGTCGCGGCGCACCACGGTCCACAGCAGCAGCGACCCGAGCAGGGGCAGGAAGGTCACCCAGGTCAGGATATGGTCGGTGATGAACGACAAGCCGGTCGCCTCCTAGCCCGAGAAACTGAGGTACAGGACGAAGACCGTCAGCCCGACCGTGATGGACCAGGCGTAGAAACGGACCATCCCGTTCTGGAACAGACGCAGCACCGAGGCCACGACCGCGACCGCGAGGGCCGAGCCGTTGACCAGCAGCCCGTCGATGAGCCCGGCGTCGATGCCCTTCCACAGCACCGTGCGGCTGAGGCGGTAGCCCGGCCGGATGAACGCGCCGTCGTAGGCCTCGTCCACGTAGTACTTGTTCTCCAGGATGCGGTAGGGAAGACCGCCGGCGAAGCGGCGGCCCGCCTCGGCCACCGCCAGGCGCCTGGTGTAGACGATCCAGCCCAGCAGGAGGCCCAGCACGCCCCAGGCCACCGAGGCGCCGGCCAGGATCCACTCCATCGTGGTGTCGTGGACCGCGTGGGCCGCGCCGTGGGTCCCGGCCGCGTGCCCCCCGGCGAACACCGGCTCCAGCCAGTGCTCGAAGTGGGCGCCGCCGCCCATGAAGGCCGGGATCCCCACCCAGCCCCCGACGATCGACAGCACCGCCAGGATCACCAGCGGGACGGTCATGGTCGCGGGCGACTCGTGGATGTGGTGCCGGACCTCCTCGCTGGCGCGGTTGGTGCCGAAGAAGGTCAGCGAGACCAGGCGCATCATGTAGAAGGCGGTCAGCCCGGCGGCCAGGAAGCCGATCACCCACAGCACCGTGTTGCCGCTGCTCCAGGTCTTCCAGAGGATCTCGTCCTTGGAGAAGAAGCCCGCCAGGGGGAAGACCCCGGCGATGGCCAGGGTGCCCACCAGGAAGGTCCACCAGGTGACCGGCAGCTTCCGGCGCAGGCCGCCCATCACCCGCATGTCCTGCTCGTGGCTCATGGCGTGGATCACCGAACCGGAGGCCAAAAAGAGCAGGGCCTTGAAGAAGGCGTGGGTCATCACGTGGAAGATGCCCATGGCGAAGGCCCCCACGCCGCAGGCCAGCATCATGTAGCCCAGCTGGCTGACCGTGGAGTAGGCCAGCACCTTCTTGATGTCGTTCTGGGCCAGGGCGATGGTGCCGGCGAAGATCGCCGTCGCCGCGCCCACGGCCGCCACCACGGCCATCGCCGTGGGGGTCAGCACGTACAGGAAGTTCATGCGCGCGATCATGTAGACGCCCGCCGTGACCATGGTCGCGGCGTGGATCAGCGCCGAGACGGGCGTCGGGCCGGCCATGGCGTCGGGCAGCCAGATGTAGAGCGGGATCTGGGCCGACTTGCCCGTCGCGCCCAGGAACAGCAGCAGGCCGATGGCGGTGGCCACGGGCGCCAGCAGGGGCGCGTGGTGCTGCATGACGGCGAACGAGAACGCGCCCTCCCCCGGCGCCAGGTGCGGCAGCAGGGTCACGCCGATCAGGAACATGCCCAGCAGGAACCCGAAGTCGCCGATGCGGTTGACCACGAAGGCCTTCTTGCCGGCGACGGCGTTGGCCTCGCCGTCGAACCAGAAGCTGATCAGCAGGTACGAGCAGAGGCCCACGCCCTCCCAGCCCACGAAGAGCATCACCAGGTTCTCGCCCAGGACCAGCGTCATCATCGAGAAGATGAAGAGGTTCAGGTAGGCGAAGAAGCGCCGGAAGCCGTCGTCGTGGGCCATGTAGCCCAGGGAGTAGACGTGGATCAGGAAGCCCACCCCGGTGACCACCAGCGCCATCACCGCCGAGAGCTGGTCCATGGCGAAGCCGATGTCGATGCGGAGGTTGCCGTAGGCGACCCAGGAGGCCAGGATGTCGGTCAGGCGGCGGTGCTCCGGATCCAGGCCGAGCATCCTCAGGAAGACGACGACCGAGAGGGCGAAGCTCAGCCCGACCGTGGCGCAGGCCAGCAGCCCGGCGACCCGCCGCGGCAGGCGCCGGTTCAGCAGGCCGATCACCGCCGCCCCCAGCAGGGGCGCCAGCACGATCCAGCGCAGGAGGGTCTCGTTGGCGTGGGTCTCCACGGCGTTACTCCATCAGGGCTTTGAGGTCGTCGACGTTCACGGTCCTGCGCCGGCGGTAGATCTCCACCAGGATCGCCAGGCCGATGGCCGCCTCGGCGGCCGCGATCGCGAAGTTCATCAGGATGAACACGTGGCCGCCGCCGTCGGCGTGGGCCCGCGCGAAGACGGCGAAGACGATGTTCGTCGCGGCGAGCATCAGCTCGACGCACATCAGCATCACGATGGCGTTGCGCCGCACGATGAAGCCGGTCATGCCCGTCAGGAAGAGCAGGGCGGCCAGCACCAGGTAGTGGGTCATGGTCACTTCCACGGCAGCTTCCTCTCTTCCTTGCCGATCGCCAGGGCCCCGATGATGGCCACCAGCAGCGCGATCGAGATCAGCTCGAAGGCCAGCAGGTAGCGGCCCAGGAGCAGTTCGGCGACGTGGGTCGGCGAACCGAAGCCGGCCGGCAGGGGCGTCGTGAAGGCCGCCGTGCCGTGGTCGGCGATCCGGGTGCCCACCAGCACCAGCACCGCCAGGGGCGGGATCGCGACGGCCGGCCACAGCGCCGGCTTCATCCGCCGGCGCTCGCCCTCCAGCACCGGCCCCTGCAGCATCATGATCACGAACAGGAACAGGACCATGATGGCGCCGGCGTAGACCAGGACCTGGAGGATCGCCACGAACGGGGCGTGCAGCAGGGCGAAGATGCCCGCCGCCGCCACGAAGGCGAAGATCAGCCAGACCGCCGACACCACGGCGCTGCGCTGGACGACGGTCATCAGCCCGCCCAGCACCATCGCCGCGCCGCAGAACCAGAACAGGAACGTTTCCATCTCGATCGTCCTTCCGGGCCCGCCCGCGCGGGGCTACCTGGTCCCGTCGGTGGTGTTGTTGAGCAGGAACTCCTTGCCCACCACGAAGGCCTCCCGCGAGTCGGCCGCGATCTCGTAGATCCCCGTGTCCATGCGGATGGCGTCGCAGGGGCAGGCCTCCTCGCAGAGGCCGCAGTAGACGCAGCGCAGCAGGTCGATGTCGAACGACGCCGGATACTTCTCGATGGCGGGATCCGGGTGCTCGGCCGCCACGATGGTGATGCAGTCGGCCGGGCAGTAGGTCGAGCACATCTGGCAGGCGACGCAGCTCGGCGACCCGTCCTCCCGCTTCATCAGCCGGTGCCGGCCCCGGAAGCGGTCGCTGTAGACGCGCTTCTCCTCCGGGTACTGCATGGTCGGCATCCGGTCGGTGCGCAGGATGTTGCCCACTAGGTGGCGCATGGTCACGGCCAGGCCCCTGGCCACCTCCACCACGTAGATGGACTCGAGGAACGAGCGCTTCTTGCTCGCCGAACCCGGAGGCAGACCTTCGAAACTCATATCACTCCCCGTCGCTGCAGGATCGCAAGGCCGGCCGGGCCGGCGTGACGTCAGACGAGGGCCAACACCACTGCGGTGACGGCCAGGTTGGCCACCCCCAACGGCAGCATGACCTTCCAGCCCAGGTTCATCAGCTGGTCGTAGCGGAACCGGGGCAGGGTCCAGCGCACCCAGATGAACAGCCAGGCGAAGAACACCACCTTGGCCACGAAGGCCAGCACCTGGAAGACCGTGGCCACTAGGTCCGCCCCCACCGGGCCGACGGCCCACGGCCGCAGCAGCAGGCCGCCGGCGGCCAGCGCGGCCAGTCCGGCCCAGAACACCATGCCCAGCACCGGCTCGCGGTCGCGGGCGTCGCCGAACTTGCCCCGCTCGCGCTGCACGCGGCGCAGGAAGAGCACGGCGATGAACGCAGAGAACAGGACCAGCGCCGCCAGCTTGATGGTCAGCAGCAGGCCCGCGTTGGCCTCCAGCACCGGCCGCGGCAGCCAGGGGATCTGGTAGCCGCCGAAGTAGAAGGCCGCGATCAGCGCCGCGCCCACGACCATGTGGCAGTACTCGGCCATGAAGAAGAGGGCGAACTTCAGGGAGCTGTACTCCAGGTGGTAGCCGGCCACGATCTCCGACTCGCCCTCGGGCAGGTCGAAGGGGTTGCGGTTGGTCTCCGCGAACACCGCGACGATGAACAGCAGGAACCCCACCGGCTGCACGACGACGCCCCACTTCGGCAGGAAGCCGAACAGCAGCTCGCCCTGGCCGGCCACGATGTCGGTGATGCGCAGCGAGGCGAAGACCAGCACCAGGCCCATCAGGGCCAGGCCCATGCTGAGCTCGTAGCTGATCATCTGGGCGGTCGAACGGATGCCGCCCAGGAACGTGAACTTGTTGTTGGCCGCCCAGCCCGCCATCACCACGCCGTAGGTGCCCAGGCTGGCCACGGCCAGCACGTAGAGCAGGCCCACGTTCAGGTCCGCCACCACCAGCGGGATCCGCTGGCCGCCGACGGTGAGCCAGTCGCCGAAGGGGATCACGGCGTAGGTGCTCATCGCGACCGTCATCACCAGCCACGGCGCCAGGTTGTAGAGGGCGTGGTGCCGGTCGGCCGGATTCACGTCCTCCTTGAACACCAGCTTCAGCACGTCGGCGATCGGGTGCACCAGGCCGGCCAGGCGGATGCCCGCGATGGAGGCGCGGTTGGGCCCGGTGCGGTCCTGGATGAAGGCGGCGCCCTTGCGCTCGGCCCAGATCAGGGCCGGCACCATCCCCATGATCAGCAGGAACATGAAGAGGATCTTGAAGAGGGTCTCCAGCACGATCGCCATCAGGAGTCACCTCCGGTCCCGGGAGCGGCCGCGCCCGTGGGCACGAGCCCCACGGCCGGCAGGGAGTTCAGGTCCAGGCCCAGGTCCGCGCCGACGGCCGCACGCAGGGCGCGCAGGGAGGCGGGCGCCTCGCCGGCGCGGACC
>JACZKN010000033.1 GCA_014859985.1 Candidatus Krumholzibacteriia bacterium
CACCGGAACCGCCCCGGCCGGCGGCAGGTCGCCGCGGGCAGCCTCGCGGGTCCGGTCCAGCGCCCGGAACTCGGCCTCGCAGCGGGCGCAGCCGCGGACATGGTCGAGAACCAAGGTGCGCTCTCCCGCGCCCGCCAGGCCGTGGACGACGGCGAACAACTGCTCGTCATCCGGGTGATCGCGCAGCATTGCCGTCATGACCCCGGCCCCTTTCCGCCCTCGGCGGCATCGTCGCCCCACTCCCCGTGCAGGGCCTCCCAGCACGCGGCAAAGCTCCCCGTGCCGAAATCGCCCGCCTCGTACCCCTGCCGCGCCAGGCATTCCCGAACCTGCCGGTTGGCGCGCGATACGGCCATGTCCACGGCCGCCGGCGTCATCCCCACCTGCGGGTGGGCCCCGACCCGGCGGCTCGGGAATTCGTGGAAGACCCGCAGGAACCAGACCCGGCGAGCCCGCGGCGACAGCTTCCGGGCGCAGGCGGCGACCGCCGCCGCCAACAGGGACCGGTCCGGGCCGCCGCTGTCCGGGGGAACCCCGACCCGGTCCCCGACCTCCATACCGGTTGCGATTTCCCGCTGGGGCCGCTTGCCCGCGGCCGACCGGCTATGGTCGATGATCCGGTTGCGGGCCAACAGGGCGAAGTAGGCCTGCAGTTGGGCCGGAGCAAAGGCGCGCGGGTCCCAATCGCCACCAGCGAACCTCGCGACGATTCCCAACGCGGTCTGGACCGCCAGGTCGTACGACCACTCGTGGTCGCGCCCGGCCGCCGGGCCCGCCTGGCGGCGGATCTTCAACTCGAGGGCGCCGACCACCAGGACCCAGACCTCGGACCGCAACGCCTCGCGTTCGGCGTCGGTCTGGGGCCGCTGCCAAGCCGCGGCGAGTTCCTGGAGCCGTTCCGGCCAGGAAGGGCCGGTGCCGGCCACGAGCGGATGGGGGGCACCATGCATCGGGATGTCATCCTCGCCGGGGTTGCTGCAGGTTCGCAGGGCCGGAGCCGACCATACCGTCGCCTACCATGGGGATTATACGGCGGCCGGCTGGTGGGAAGCAACGGGGTGGCAGAATCGTGTGGCTGAATCGGTGTTGGATTCGCGCTCGCCGATCCGCCTGAGTCATTGATCGCCATCAATGCCAGCGGTCCCATCAAGGGGAGGATGCCCGTGAAATCCTGCTTCGCTCTTGCCGTCTTTCTTGGTCTCTTGCTGCTCCCGTTCGGTTCCCTGTCGGCCGCCGTGCCGGATCTTGCAGCCATCATGGCGGACGATGCCACCATCTCGCCGGTTTCGGTGGTCGGCCGGTCCCAGGACAAGACGCCGGTGCTGCCATACTTCGCCTTCCCCCAGGCCGGCAAGTCCTTCAACTCCAGCAACACTATGATCGTGGTCTATTACATGGGTTATCCGCTGTGGGACGCCGATTTCGATCTCGACTCGTTTGAGGAGTGGATCATGTTCGCCGTTGCCGAACCCTATGGCGGCGCCATCGCCATGGAGATCGGATGGGCCCCCTACCAATTCGTCGGCAGGGACCCCGACGACCTGTCGATCTTCGTTTTCGCATACGTTCTGGAATGGTTTATTCCCGCGGCCGGCGGCGTGCCATTCATGGTACCTCCCGGGGAAGCCAGGGTGTACGATGTCATGGCCTACGGGGGATACTACAGGCCACCCTTTGCCTCCGTCCCGGTCGACCTCACGTTCCTTACCAAGCTCAACCCGGGCTATATCCCGCACCAGCCCATCGAGGATGGCAAGGCGATACCGGCCGTCGATCAGCAGGGCGACGAGGCGTCCTGGGGACAGGTCAAGGCGCTCTATCGTTGAGCTGTAAGGACTCTCCACGAGGCCGCCTCCCGGCAGGGGGGCGGCCTTGCGGCAACCACGCGGGCTGCAGCTGTCGCTGGTTCGGGACCACACGGTGCTCCAACGCCTGCCGTTTTTGAGCTTGCGTTGGATAAGCCCTTCATATCAAGAGCCGGTGTGATGATAACTCAAGCGCTCCCTGCCCCTGCGGTCGCGGCAAAGGATCGCATGCCCCCCTTGACGGCGATTGAGTCTTCTCAACTCCCCTCACCGGCCGCCGACAACAACAATGGTTGATGAGTCTCAAGTTCCACCAAGAGGGCCGCACCATGGATCCCGTGATCACCTGCCCGTTCTGCAAGGCCCCCTTCACGCTCGAGGACCTCGTGGCCAGCCCGGACATCGCGCCGATCGGCATGATGCTGAACGACGATGACGCCGCCTGGAACTTCTACTACTTCAACCACATGGCCAGCGGCTGCGGCACGACCTTCACCGTCAGCGTCGAGGTCTTCGCCCCGCTGCTGAACGAAGCCGTCCCGGAGGCCATCCGCACGCACAGCTGCGACTGCGAAGGCCGCTGCACCTCGCTGGCGGACCTGGCCGAGTGCGGGGCCGAATGCCATTGGGCGCCTTACCGGCGGTTCCTCGGGGTGCTGCGCGCGCGGACGGTTCCGTTGGCCTGATCCGCCGCCCCCCGCGTCACTCCTGCCCGGGATGCTGCCCCAGCGCCGCCCGCCCGACCTCGGTCCAGGCCTGCACGACCGCCGGTCCGGGCATGCCCGGGTCCTCAGGGAACTCGACCTCGCGGCGCAGCAGGACGGCGTCGATCACGTATTCCAGCAGCCGGGCGTCCTGCTCGTCGTCGGTGCTGCCGTACTGCTCGGGGTTGCGGTTCACCGCCGCGCCGACCAGGCGCGCGCCGCCACCGTCGGGCTCGAACCGGGCGACGTAGATGCAGATGCCGGTCCAGCTGCGGTGGCAGTGCAGACGATCGTCCCGCCAGTAGATGAACCACTTGTCTTCCATCTGGGCGGGGATGACGCCGTGGCGGATGGCTTGCATCTCTTCGGACGAGAATGAACGGCTCAGCGTCAGGTCGGCACGCAGGCGCGGGAGGGGGCGGGTCTTCCAATCGCCTGGCTGCGCGGACTTCGTCATGTCGGCTGGGGGATCGGACATGCTGACCTCCGGGCCGGGCCTGGGTTGCGGCCGTGGCTGACGGCCAAGGTAACCGGTCCTGGCTGCCGGGTCACGTGTGTCGTTGGCTTCGGGCACGGGCGGCTGGCGGTCGGCGCGTCCCGGGCGGGGGGTGCTCTTGCAGTGCCCCCCGGGGGGCACTGGAGACACAAGACATTGTTATGAAACGACATATGGACGCGTCGGTTCCTGTATTCTGTATTCACAGCATCCCGGGCCCCAGCCGGGCAGACCTCTTGGGCTGCGTCGACCGACCAGTTCTCGCCTTCATCGTCGCCGGCGCCGCCCGCTCGAACGGGCTCGGCGGCATGAGGCCGAGCCCGTGCCCGGGCCGTTCTGGAGGGCGCGGTTTGATCAGGCGAGGCCGGACCTCGTGCTGGACGGGTGGTGGACGGTGACGGTGCATGGGGGGACGGGGAGGTGGTCCTCGGAGATGGACTGAAGGCACGGCTCACGTTTGATGGATCATGCCGTGGGCGATTTATATAAATCGCCCACTGCTGTCCAAGAACGCCCACCTCCGCTGTCATCGTTGCATTGATCCGTCTCTCTGTGCCCGTTTGGGACGGGTTTTTCGTGGCCCCCGGGGCCTGGCCCCCTTCCTGCCGTCCAAGATCTAAAGTCCAAGCGCCAGCT
>JACZKN010000223.1 GCA_014859985.1 Candidatus Krumholzibacteriia bacterium
CCGCGGGGCCGGATCCGTCTCGTTCCGCAACAGCCCGCGCAGCTCGCGCCGCAGGCGGCTGAGGCGCTGCTTGACCGCCGCCTCGCTCAGGCCCAGCAGGCCGCCGATGTCCCGCAGCCGCAGCCCCTGCCCGTAGTGGAGCGCGAGCAGTTCGCGCGCCTCGGCCGGAAGCTGCGCGACGACCGCCCGGACCCGATCCGCCTGTTCGGTGCGGATCAACCCCTCGAGGGGGTCCGGGAAGTCGCCGGCGAGCACCTCGGCCACGTCGTCCATGGGCACGGTCGGGCGGCTGCGGCGCAGGTGGTCGATCAGCGCGTGGCGGGCCATCACCAGCACCCAACCCAGCACGCTGCCCCTGCGGGGATCGTATCTCTCCAGGTTCGACAGGAAGCGGTGGAAGACCGTGGAGACCAGATCCTCGGCGTCCTGGCTGGCCAAAGCCCGCAGGCGGAGGTAGGAGGCGACCGGCGGGTGCAGCTCGTCGTAGAGGCGCACGAGCGCGCGCTCGTCCCCGGCCCGGGCGGCATGCACCCAGCGGGCGTGGCGGCGGTCGCGAAGGGCGCGCTGCAGGTCCAACGGTCGATCTCCCCGGTTGGCGGTTGCGGATCTCGGGGGAGTCTACGCGCGACCCCCGCCAGGGTGACACGAATTCTCGCCGGGACCGGGTCCGTCGTGTATGGTGGGCGGGTCGCCCGGACCGCACCGCGAACGAAGGAGTGCCGATGAGCCGCCGCTTCCTGCTGCACTGGCTGGTCCTGACCGTCGCCCTGGCCATCACCGCCGCGATCCTGCCGGGGGTGCACGTGGCCGGGCTCGGCAGCCTGCTGGTGGCCGCCCTGGTGCTGGGGTTCCTGAACGCCGTGCTCAAGCCCGTGCTGGTGCTGCTGACCCTGCCCTTGACCGTGCTCACCCTGGGCATCTTCTACGTGGTGCTCAACGGCATCCTCTTCGCTCTGGGCTCGGTGCTGGTGCCCGGCTTCACGGTCGACGGCCTCGGCTGGGCGGTGCTCGGCGCCGTCATCATGGGCCTGCTCTCGGCGTTCATCGGCGGCGCCGGCGGCGGCCGCCGCCTTTGACCGTCCGGGTCAGCGCACCGGTTCATTCCAGGTTGAAGCGGTCGCGGACGATCCTGACCAGGCGGTTGCCCAGGCGCACCCAGAACCGCAGCCCGAAGAGCAGCACGAGGATGAAGGCGATGAGCAGGAACTCCCGCAGGCCGATGCCGAACATGGGTGTCCTTTCCGCACGGCGGTCGCGCCGCCGGGCTCGACGTGCTCGGGTGCCGGAAGACGGCAGGCATGGCCGGCCCCCGGTAGGGGTCGCTTGCTGTGGTTGCCCCGCGGCCCAGTATCGGGCCCGCCGCCGCCGGTGGCAACCGCCGTCGGTGGCCACCGGATCGGTGGGAACCCGCGTCCGGGGTTTGCTGTATGGGCCCTCTTGGGGTACCATACGCCCCCGTTGCCCGTAGCGAGCCCTCGACCCGTAATACCGGAGGAGTCCTCACGATGATCGAAGTGCGCGGAGTCTCGAAGAGCTTCGGGACCATGGTCGCACTCGACGCGGTGTCGTTCAGCCTGGCCCGGGGCGAGATCCTCGGCTTCCTGGGCCCCAACGGCGCCGGCAAGAGTACGACCATGAAGATCGTCACCACCTTCCTGGCCCCCGACGCGGGGACCGTGACGGTGGACGGCATCGACGTCCTGACCGAGCCCCTGGCGGTGCGCGGCCGCATCGGCTACCTGCCCGAGAACGTCCCCCTGTACCTCGACATGAACGTCCAGGAGTACCTGACCTTCGTGGGCCGGGCCCGCGGCCTGGCGGGCGCGCGCCTGAAGGACCGCCTGGAATGGTGCGTCGAGGCCTGCGGCCTGGTGACCGAGTACCGCAAGCCCATCGGCGAGCTGTCCAAGGGCTACAGGCAGCGCACGGGCCTGGCCCAGGCCCTGGTGCACGACCCGGACATCCTGATCCTCGACGAGCCCACCAGCGGCCTGGACCCGCTGCAGATCCTGGGCATCCGCGAGCTGATCAAGTCCCTGGCCGGCAGCAAGACCATCATCTTCTCCACGCACATCCTGCAGGAGGTCTCCCCGGTCACCGACCGGGTGGTGATCATCAACGAGGGCCGCATCATCGCCGACGGCCGGGTCGGCGACCTGCGCCGCAGCGCCATGGGCAGCAACCGCGTCTACGTGGGGCTCAGGGGCGACGCCGCGGCGGCAGCGGCGGCCCTGCGCGGGCTGGACGGCGTGGCCTCGGTGGACACCCTGCCCGGCGGCGGGAACCCCCGCTTCGAGGTGCGCGGCCCCTTCAGCGGCGACCTGGTGGCCGCGGTCGAGACCCTGGCCCGGGACGCCCGCTGGCAGCTGACCGAGCTGCACGAGGCCCCCTACAGCCTCGAGGACACGTTCATCGCCCTGACCCGCCGCGCCCACGCGGCGGCCGGGGCCCCCCCGGAGGTGGCCTAGATGCAGGGCACGCTGACGATCTTCCGGCGGGAGTTCTCCGCCTACTTCAACAGCCCCATCGCCTACATCTTCATCATCGCCTTCCTGGTCTTCAACGGGGGCATGGTGATGAACGGCTTCTTCCTGACCGGCACCGCGGACCTGCGCGGCTTCTTCGGGATGCTGCCCTTCTTCCTGATCCTCTTCATCCCGGCGGTCTCCATGCGCCTGTGGGCCGAGGACAAGCGGCTGGGCACCTTCGAGCTGCTGATGACCCTGCCCCTGCGCACGCGCGAGGTGATGCTGGGCAAGTACCTGGCCGCCTACTGCTTCTACCTGGTGGCGCTGCTGGGCACCCTGCCCCTGCCGGTGATGGTGGCCCAGCTCGGCAACCCCGACGGCGGGGCCATGGCCTCGGGCTACCTGGGCGCCGCCCTGCTGGGGGCGCTGTACCTGGCCATCGGCACCTTCACCAGCGGCCTGATGCGCGACCAGATCTCGGCGGTGATCCTGGGGATCGTGGCCTGCTTCCTGGTCTTCATCGTGGGCGAGCAGTGGGTGGCCGCCACCATCGACGGCTGGCTGCCGGGCGCGGGCTCGTTCCTGCGCCGGTACCTGGGCCTGGCCGAGCATTACGAGTCGCTGCTGCGCGGGATGATCACCCTGGGCGACCTGGTCTACTTCGTGGGCCTGTCCGGCGTGTTCCTCACGCTCAACACCCTCTGGCTGGAAGGGAGGAAGTACTGAGATGAGCGCCAATCGACGCAACTTCCGGCTCACCTTCGCCGCGGCGGCCGTGCTGCTGACCGCCGCCTGCTTCCTCCTGATCGCCGTCACCGGCGGCCTGCGCGGCGCGCGGCTCGACCTGACGGACGACGGCCTGTTCACCATGTCGCCGGCGGCGGTCACGATCCTGCAGGGACTGCAGGTGCCGGTGCAGGTGAAGCTCTACATCACGCCCCAGGACAAGATGCCCACCCAGCTGCGCAACCTCGAGCGCGACGTCACCGAGCAGATGCGCAACTTCGAGCAGGTCTCCGAGGGCATGATCGAGTTCGCGGTCTTCAACCCCCAGGACGACGAGGCCATGCAGGAGGCCCTGGCGGCCAAGGGCATCCAGCCCTTCCAGGTCCAGTCGGTGGACAAGGACGAGATCGGCGTCAAGCTGGTCTGGAGCGCCATGACCATCGCCTACAAGGACAAGCCCGAGGAGCTCCTGCCGCGGGTGCTGCCCGGCAACCTGGCGACCCTCGAGCAGGACCTGATCGGCCCGGTCCACCGCCTGACCCGCGAGCGCACCCCCAAGGTGGCGGTGTTCGGCCCGCGCAAGGACGTCGACCCGCAGCTGGCGATGATGTACCTGCAGCAGGGCATGCAGCCGCCCGCGCCCGCCGAGCAGTTCGCCCGCATCCGGGAGCTGCTGCAGCAGGGCCACTACGAGGCCGTGCCGGTGGACATCAGCGCGGAGTCCCCCATTCCCGACGACGTCGACCTGCTGATCGTCATGGGCATGGCCCGGCTGGAGGAGCGGCAGGTCTACGAGATCAACCGCGCCCTGCGCGGCGGCACGCCCGTGGTGATGGCCGTGCAGGCCCACGAGTACGGCTACGGCCCCGCCCAGAACGGCGGCTGGACGGTCACCGCCCAGGGCCTGGACACGGGCCTCGAGCCCCTGCTGGCCGGCTTCGGCGTGACCGTCGGCGAGGACCACTTCCTGGACGAGGCCATGGAGACCATCGACCTGCCCCGCGAGGTGAACCTGGGCGGCCTGCGCATGCAGACCCGCGAGCCGGTGCGCCTGCCCATCCAGATCCGCGTGACCGAGTCGCAGATGCAGCAGGATTCGCCCATCGTCAACCGGATCGGCAGCCTGTTCTACCTGTGGGGTACGCCGGTTACGGTGGACCGGGAGGCCCTGGCCGGGCACGGGTTGCAGGCGACCGACCTGATCCACAGCAGCGGCCGCAACTGGACCGCGCCCTGGAGCGAAGGTCCCGTCGCCGGCGCGGTCTTCCAGCCGACGGGCAAGGCCATGACCGGCCCGCAGCCCCTGGCGGTGCTGATCGAGGGCACCTTCCCCGACACCTTCGCCGACAGGGTGGTGCCCGCCTGGCCGGCCGCCGACGCCGCCGGCGCGGAGGAGCCCCTGCCCGCCTTGGGCCCCGAGCCCGGGCCGGTGGATCCGCAGCCGGCGCGCCTGCTGGTCGTCGGCAGCGCCAAGATGTTCGACGACAACATCATCGCCGCGCCCCAGAACGCCCTGCTGCTGCTCAACGCCATCGATTACCTGGCCGGTAGCGAGGAGCTGCTGGACATCCGGGCCAAGGCCCTGACCCAGCGGGTGATCCGCCCCGTCAGCGACCGCGAGAAGCTGGCCTGGCGGATCGTCGTGGTGTTCCTGGTGCCGGTGATCCTGACGGCCTACGGCCTGCTGCGCGCCGCGGCGCGCCGCCGCGAGGCGACCCACTACCGCGAGACCGTGCGCCAGGCCGCCGGGCGCTAGGAAGGAGACGACCATGTTCAGACCCAAGCTCCTGGTGATCCTGGCCGTCGCTGTGGTCGTGCTGGGCGTCATCAGCTTCATGCAGAAGTCGAGCCACGAGCGCCGCACCAGCCGCCCCACCCAGGCGGTGCTGGTGGAGGGCGCCTGGACCGACCAGGACCTCGCGCGCATCGTCCTGGGCTACGGCACCGAGGCCGAAGCCGTGGTCCTGGAGCGCACCCCCGAGGGCTGGTCCATCCCCACGGCCTGGCACGCCGCAGCCAGCGCCCAGAAGGTGCAGGCCCTGCTGCGCACCCTCGGCGGCCTGGCCGGCGAGTTCCGCTCCGACCGCGAGAGCGTGCTGGCCGACTATGGATTGACGCCCGAGGGCAGCGTCACGATCCGGGCCCGGGACGCCGCCGGTGCCGAGCTGCTGGCCCTGGACGTGGGGGCCCAGGCCCCGGGGAACCAGGGCCAGTTCGTGCGCCGGCCCGGCGAACCCGCGGTCTACGTCTCCGGAAGCAACGTCCTGGCGGCCCTGGGCCTGTACGGCGGCCCCGCGCGCCCCCAGAGCCGGCACTTCCTGGAACTGCAGGCGGTGCAGGAGGACAAGACCGAGGTCGACGCGATCGTGCTCGAGGACGAGCACGGCGCCCGCACCCTGGCCAAGGTCTACGCCGAGGTGCCCGCGGCCGCCGGCGACACCACGGCCGCCGCCGCGGCTCCGGAGGTGGACCGCCTGACCTGGGAGTGGGAACTGGCGGCCCCGAGCCGGGAGTCCCTGCTGAAGACCCGCGCCGACGGCGTCCTGGGGGCGGCGACCTCGATGCGGGCGGTGGACGTGGCCGACCCGACGGCCGACCCGGCCGCCTATGGCCTGGACGCCCCGTCCCGCCGGGCGATGCTGCGCTTCGCCGACGGCCGCGAGCTGGTGCTGGCCTTCGGCGCCGAGCGGCAGGCCGAGGACGACCGGCCGGCCGGGGTCTGGATGCGCGTCGGCGAGCTGCCGACCGTCTGGGTGGTCACGACCTACGCCGTGAATAACCTCTTCAAGACGCTCGCGGACCTGCAACCGGAGTCCTGAGCCGCTCGGCGCTGCCTTGGGGGGCCGCCGGGGAATCCCCGGCGGCCCCGCACCGGAATCGACCCGGCATTTTCCCCGGATGAATCCGTGTGTTAGATTGGCAGCCGGGGCCGCCCGCCGGCGGCCGCAGCTCCGGCCACAGGAGGACCGCCGTGAACGACCGTGACGCCGCCGCCGCGCAGGGGCTGCTGCTGAAGAACGCGCTGGTGCTGGACTACTTCCCCGTGGCCCTGGACGCTGCGCCCCGGCCGCGGGTGGTGCGGACGGACCTGCGGCTCCGCGGGGAGCGGATCGTGGAGCGGGGCGCCGACCTCGTGCCCGGTCCCGGCGAGGACGTGCGCGACCTGCGCGGCGTGACCGTGCTGCCGGGCAACGTCAACGCCCACGCCCACCTGTATGCGGCCATGCTGGCGGGCATGCCCCTGGCCGGCCGCCGGCTGGAATCCTTCGCGGACATCCTGACGGAGATCTGGTGGCCTCTTGACCGGTCCCTGGACACCGAGGCCGTGGGCCTGAGCGCCGCCGCCGGCGCCTGGGACGCGGTGCGCTGCGGCACCACCCTGCTGTTCGACCACCACGCCAGCCTGGCCTGCGTCGACGGCGCCCTGGACCTGGTGGAGCAGGGCCTGGAGACCATCGGCCTGCGCGGGTGCCTGTCCTACGAGGTCACCGACCGCGGCGGCAAGGGCCAGCGCGACGTCACCCTGCAGGAGAACGAGCGTTACCTCCAGAAGCTGTCCGACCGGCCGGACCACGGCGTGGCCCGCTACCGCGGCCTGGTCGGCGGCCATGCCAGCTTCACTCTCGAGGACCGGACCCTCGAGCTGCTGGAAGGCCTGTGCAGCCGCTACGGCGTGGGCCTGCACGCCCACCTGGGCGAGGGCGCCACCGACCGGGAGGTCAGCCGCGACCGCGGCTGGAAGGATCCCCTGGCCCGCCTGGACTCCTACGGCCTGGTGCGCCGCGGCAGCCTGTTCGCCCACGGCGTGGACCTCTCCCCCCTGGACATGCAGCTGCTGGAGGAGAAAGGCGCCTGGCTGATCCACTGCGGGCGCTCGAACATGAACAACGGCGTGGGCCGGGCCCCGGTGGACCGCTTCCCGCAGCGCTGCGGCATCGGCACCGACGGCCTGGACGACAACATGTGGGGCGAGCTGCGCACCACCTATTTCCGGGGCCACGAGGGCGGCCGCGGCCCCCTGAGCCACGCCGACGCGGCCCGCTTCTGGCTGGGCAACTACGCCCTGGCCCGGGAGGTCTTCGGCGAGCCCTTCGGGAGCCTGGACGCGGGCGCGCCCGCCGACCTGATCGTGCTGCACAACTTCCAGAAGACGCCGCTGTCGGAGGACACCTGGCTGAGCCACCTGCTGACGGACTTCCATCCCTGGGATATCCAGGAGGTGTGGGTGGGCGGCCGCCGGGTCTACCGCAGCGGCGACGAGCCCCCCATCGACCCGGCCGCGGTGCAGGCCTCCGCCGCGCGGGTGTGGCGTTCCATGGGGCTGGACGGCTGATTCCGGCCCGGGTGCGGACTGGGACTTTGACAAATACAGCCGGGGCTTGATATAATATCACCGTGGCGCGGGACGGGCACAACCGGCCCCTCCTGCCGCATCCCCATCGCGACGGGAGTTCGCATGATTGCCAGGCTCACGACCGCCGTCCTGATCCTCGGGCTGGCCTTGGCCGGCACCGCCGGGGCCCAGACCACGGACCTGATGATCACCGAGTACGTGGAAGGCTCGGGCTTCAACAAGGCCATCGAGATCTTCAACGGCACCGAGGACACCATCAACCTGGCCGGCTACGCCTTGGCCCGCTATTCCAACGGCAGCACCACGGCCGCGGTGATCCCCCTGACGGCGGTGGACCTGGCCGTCGGCGAGACCTGGGTCGTGACCCACCCGTCGTTCGTGAACCTGGCGCTGGCGGACCAGACCAGCTTGGAGTTGAACTTCAACGGGGACGACGCGGTGGTGCTGACCTTCAACGGCACGCCGGTCGACCGCTTCGGCCGCGTGGGCGAGGATCCGGGCGACTACTGGTCCTGCGCCGCGGGCACCACGGCCAACCACACGCTGCGGCGCCTGGCGGGAATATGCGCCGGCGACACCGCCACCACCAGTCCATTCGACCCCTGCATCGAGTGGACGATCCTGGCCTCGGACTCGATCGGCGGCCTGGGCTACCACCTGGCCGATTGCGGCACGGTGCCGGCCGACGGCAGCACCTGGAGCACCCTGAAGGCCTCGTTCCGCTGAACCGCGACCTGCGGTCAGGGCCGCCGCTCCCGCCCGCCGGGGCGGGCGCCGTGATCAACGGAACGGATCAACGGAACTTTGCCGGCGGCCCACGGTAGCCTATCTTTATGACCGATATGCGATACTCGAAGCCAGCCGCCAGGCCCCGATTCCGGGGGCGGACCGCCGATCTGCGGCGGCGGCCCCTGGCCGTCTGCTTGCTGTGCGCCCTGGCGGCCGTCCTGGCCCCGGGCGAGTCCTTCTGCGGCGACGACTGCGCCGACCTCTGCGGCCCGGACTGCGCGTGCCTCGATGCCGCGTTGCCCAGGGACTGCGGCTGCTGCCTCGACGCCCCGGCCCGGGTCGAGATCCCCACCGGGGCCACCCGGGCCGCCGGCCCTGCCCTCGCCGACCCGGTGGAACGGCCGGGCGGCAGCCCCGAAGTCACGAACGCCACCCTGCCGCCGGTCCCCTGCTCCACCCCTGCCTGGTCCGCGCGCCCCGCCGTGCTGGTGCTGCGCTCCTGATTCCTGCCCGGTCCCCGTGAGCTGCCCGCGGCCCCGTGCGCCGCCGGGTCCTTTCCGGATCCCCCGTGGAGGAATGCCATGCCTCGCGCCTTGCCCCTAGCCATCCTGGTGCTCGCCCTCGGGATTGCCGCCCCCGGCCGCGCCGCCGCTTCGGCCGTCCTGCGGCTGGACCGCGAGGCCGCGCTGGACCTGGCCCGCGCCCGC
>JACZKN010000224.1 GCA_014859985.1 Candidatus Krumholzibacteriia bacterium
CTTCCTGGTCCTGGTGGGGGGGGGCGCGTGGTTCGCCCGGGAGATGGGGCGCGAATACAAGATCGTCGAGCAGACCGAGCAGGCGCTGGTGGCCGATCAGGGCGGGCTCGCCGATTGGACGCCGCCGCCCGGCCTGCTGTCGGCGCCGGAGCGGGTGGCCGTCTTCGCGTCCGTGCGCGGGCGCACCGGCGAGTGGCGCGGCCTCCTCGAGGCCGACATCGCCCGCTTCGCCGCGGAACGGGAGCAGGGCGGCCTGGGCGGTTTCTGGAACACGATCCGTGCGGGCAGCGACCTGGGCCTGACCTACGCCCGGTTCTGGGCCGCCCGCAACCGGATCCTGCTGGACGAGGGCATGGGCCCGGCGGAGTACTCCTGGCTCTACGGCCTGGCCTACTACGCCTGGCTGGGCCGCGATCCGGCCGCCGGCGCGAGCAATCTGAAGTTCGAGCGCGGCGGCGGGCTGAAGGTCGAGGTGGCGGCCGGCGCCCACGACCCGGCGCACGAGGCGCGGGTCCGCATGCACGACCTGCTGGCGCCGGTGCTCAGCACGGCCGTGCCCGGCCCGGCCGGCGGGCTGGGGGCGGACGAACTGGCGGCCGAGGCCGAGCGCCTGGACCTGGACCCGACCCGGGTGCCCTGGCAGGACGGCCTGCCCGGACCGCTGGCCGAGGTCTTCGCGCCCCACCGGGAGGTCCTGGAGTCGGCCTGGAGCGCGGCGGCCAACCCGCTGGAGCTGATGTTCAACCTCGAGCAGAGGGCCGACGAACAGGAGCGCGCGCGGCAAACCGACTAGCGCGGGGCCTTCGGCCCCGCCGAGGGATAGCGCGCCAGGAAGCGCCCCATGGCCTCGGCGTCGCCCACCAGGACCAGTTCCTCGCCCCGCTGCAGGCCGGCGGCGGGGTCCGGATTGACCACCATCGCGCCGTCGCGCTTGATCGCGATCACGCTGCAGCCGGTTTCCGGGCGCAGCCGCAGGTCCGCCAGGGTGCGCCCGTGCAGGCGTTGGTCGACCGTGGCGGTGAACACGCTCAGGCTTTCCGAGAGCATGATCAGGCTGCCGGGCCGCAGCAGGTTGACGATGGTCGCGGTGGTGATCGAACTGTAGGACATCACCAGGTTGGCGCCGGCCCGGTGCAGAGTCTTGACGTTCCGGTTGAGGGTGGCCCGGCTGATGATCTGCGCGTCCGGCCGCAGCCGCCGGCAGTAGATGGCCAGGTAGACGTTCAGGTCGTCCTCGTGGGTGGTGATGATGATCGACGGCGTGCGCTCGATGCCGGCCTCGACGAGCGTGGCGCGGTCGGCGGCGCTGCCGACGATCACCTTGGCGCCGCCGCCGCCCGGCATGGCCCGCTTCTCGACGATGCGGTAGTCGATGCCCCGCTGCTCCAGCGAGTCGGCGACGGCGCGGCCGACGCGGCCGCCGCCCAGGATCAGCACCGGCCCCCGCTGCCGCTGCGGGTGGTCCGGGGCCCGCTCTAGTTCCTCGAAGCGGTCCAGCTGGGCCGCCGAGCCCGCCAGCACCAGCACCGACGTCGGCTCGATCGTCGTCTGCGGCGTGGGCAACCGGAAGACGCCCTGCTCCCAGACGCCGACCACGTTGACGCCGGACCGCTCGCGCAACCTGCTCTGGATCAGGGTCTGGCCGGGCAGGACGGTGGCCATGGCCGGCACTTCGGCGATGAGCAGTTCGTCCATGCGCCCGATCACGTTGGCCCGCAGGTCCACGCCCAGCACCCGGCGGGCCAGGGCCTGGCCCAGGATCCGGTGGAACTGGAAGACGTGGCTGCTGCCGGCCAGCTGCAGGATGTCGACGGAGTCGTCGTGGTCGGCGTTGACCACGGTCGGCACGTGGTCGCAGGTCTCGCGCACGGTGTGGATGATGTTGGTGGCGGCGAAGTCGTCGTTCAGGACCACCACGAGGGCCGCCTCGTGCACCCGCAGGTTGCGGTAGGTGTCGGGGTGGTTCAGGTCCCCGATCATCACCCGGTAGCCGCGGTCGAAGAGGTCGAGGGCTTCACCCAGTTCGGGTACCAGCACCACGCTCGGGATCCCCAGCTGTACGAGGCGCTCGATCAGGTTCGCGGCCTCGTTGTTGAACCGGGTGACCACCACGTGGCCGCGGATGCCTTGGGGCAGGACCCGCGGCGCCCGGGCCCGGTTCTGGGCCTCCAGCCACGGGGCGTAGAAGAAGCGGATGAAGGTGAACGGCAGCATCACCATCAGGAAGATGACGCCGCTCAAGAGGACGATGATCGAGAAGACGCGGCCGGCGTCGCCGCTGAAGGTGATGTCCCCGAAGCCGAGGGTGGACATCACGGTCAGGGTCCAGTAGAAGCCGGTCACCCAGGAGTGCTGCTGGCCCTCGTGCATCATCAGGACGTGGAAGAGCAGGCTGTAGAGCGTGATGACGGCCGTCAGCAGCACGAGGAAGCGCACCAGGAGCCTGATGTTGCTGCGGCGGCCGCCGCCGTGCATGAGGGTGGCGAGCTGGGCGGACATGAATTTCATCGGGGGACGCCTCCTTGGCCCGCGTCGGCATCGGGACCCTCGGCGTCCCGGTTGCGCCTGCGCTCCTTGATCGCCTGCTGCAGCAGGAACTCGATCTGTCCGTTCACGGAGCGGAATTCCGCCTCGGCCCAGCGGCGCAGCTCGGCGTAGAGCTCCGGGCTCAGGCGCAGCGGGAATGCCTTCCGTCCGGCCATGCTACTGGTGCAGGGTTCCGGTGTTGATCACCGGCTGGGCCGCGTGCTCGCTGCACAGGACCACCAGCAGGTTGCTGATCATGACGGCCTTGCGGTCCTCATCGAAGTTGACCAGGTCCTTGTCGCCCAGTTCCTTGAGCGCCATCTCGACCATGCCGACGGCGCCTTCGACGATCTTGGTGCGGGCGGCGACGACCGCGCTGGCCTGCTGCCGCTGCAGCATGGCGTGGGCGATCTCGGGCGCGTAGGCCAGGTGGCTGAGCCGCGCCTCGATCACCGTGACGCCGGCCTTGTCCAGCCGCTCCTGCAGTTCCTTCTGCAGGTGGTCGCTGATGGCGTCGGTGGTGCCGCGCAGGGTCAGTTCGCTGTCGTCCCCGTCGTAGGGGTAGGCGCCGGCCAGGTGCCGCACCGCCGACTCGCTCTGGATGGTGACGTAGGTCTCGTAGTCGTCCACCTCGAACAAGGCCTCCGCCGTGTCCGAGACCCGCCAGACCACCACCGCGGCGATCTCGATGGGGTTGCCCGAGAGGTCGTTGACCTTCAGCCGGTCGCCGTTGAGGTTGCGGGCCTTCAGCGAGATCTTGCGCTTGGTGAAGAAGGGGTTGGCGTAGCGCAGGCCGATCTGCCGCGACGTGCCCTTGTAGTCGCCGGCCAGCAGGATCACCACGGCCTCGTTGGGATTGATGACGAAGAGCCCGGGCAGAAGGAAGAAACCCAGCACCAGGCCGAAGATGGCGGGCCAGAGCACGCCGAGCGACCCGTGGCCGATGGCCCAGACCAGGGCCCACACCGATCCGCCGAGCAGGGCCAGGATCGCAAAGAGCATCCCCCAGCCGGACATGGTGGCGATCCGCTTTTCCTTGTGCATCTTGTCCTCCAGGGTTCTGACGTCCCCGCGGCCGACGCCGCCCACGGCGGGCGGTCGTTTAGATGTCGAAATGATATCACAATGATGTCGCACGCCCAAGAGGTTTTTCGATGCGGCTCGAATCGGCATGATGCCCCTTCGCGACCGCCGAGCAACGATCCGGGGAGGATCCCGATGATACGAACGAGCACGCTCAGGCCGGCCCTCGGTGCGGCCGCCCTGGGGGGATTGCTGCTGCTGGCCGCGTGCGGCGACGACACGCCCGCGGGGCCGGGCGGCAGCGCGGGCGGTACGGTCG
>JACZKN010000225.1 GCA_014859985.1 Candidatus Krumholzibacteriia bacterium
CCGCCAGCAGGCGCCGCAGCAGCGCCTGCTGGCGGCCGCCCACCCAGGCCTCCGGGCGGTCCAGGGCGCCGGGGCCGCGGGTCTTGACCTCCACGAAGACCACCAGCCCGTCCCGGGCCACCACCAGGTCCAGTTCGCCGCCGGGACGGCGCCAGCGCCGGTCCAGCACCCGGTAACCGCAGGATTCGAGGAAGAGGGCGGCCAGGGCTTCGCCGGCCGCGCCGAGGTCGTGGTGCGCGCCCACGCCACGCTCCGTTCCGGGAGGAACCGGGCGCGGCGGAAAGAAGCGTGCCTGTGCCTCAGAAGAGTCGCCCCTGGTCGAGCTGGGCGACCGGGCGGTAGGTGAGGCGGTGCAGGGGGCAGGGTCCCAGGCGGCGCAGGGCCTCGCGGTGGGCGGCCGCGCCGTAGCCCTTGTGGGCGGCGAAGCCGTAGCCCGGATGGTGCCGCTCGCAGGCGGTCATGATGCGGTCGCGGAAGACCTTGGCCAGGACCGAGGCCGCGGCCACCGCGGCGCTGGTGCCGTCGCCGCGCACCAGGCATTCGCAGGGCACCGGCAGGTCGGGCCGCCGGTCGCCATCCACCAGCACCAGGTCCGGGCGTACCTGCAGACGCCCCACCGCCCGGGCCATGGCCCGCAGCGTGGCCCGCAGGATGTCGGTCGCGTCGATCTCGGCGGCCGAGACGGCGCAGGCGCCCCAGGCCAGGGCGCCGGCGCGGATCTGGACGCACAGGACGTCGCGGCGTTGCGCCGTCAGCTTCTTGCTGTCGTCCAGGCCCGGGGGGCAGAACCCGCAGGGCAGCACGACGGCCGCCGCCACCACCGGTCCCGCCCAGCAGCCCCGTCCGGCCTCGTCGACGCCGGCCAGCACGAGGCGGCCGGCGCCCGACTTGGTCCGGTCGAAGGCGACGAGGGAGCCGTCGGCGCCCACCGGGCTACCGACGGGCTTCGCGGATCCTGGCCTTGCGACCGGTGCGGCCGCGCAGGTAGTAGAGCTTGGCCCGGCGGATACGGCCCTTCTTGGTCACGGTGATGCCCTCGAGGTTGGGCGACTCCACCGGGAAGATGCGCTCGACGCCGACGCCGCCGGAGATCTTGCGCACGGTGATGGTGCGCTCGAGGCCGGTGCCCTGCTCGGCGATCACCGCGCCGACGAAGTTCTGGATCCGGGTCTTGCCGCCCTCGGTGATCCGCACGCCCACGCTGACCGTGTCGCCGATGTTGAAGTCGGGGAGGTCGCCGCGCAGGCCCTCCTGCCGCATGGTCTCGACGATGTTCATCTCTGCCTCCAGTTCTGCCTTCGGCCGGGGGCGTCGTTGCGCCCGCCGCACCCGGCGTCCATCCGCCCCGGAACCCCCCGGGGCGCGAATTCCCGCATGGCCGCGACGCCGCTCAGGCGTCGTCGCCGCTGCCGGCCAGGTCGGGCCGGCGCTCACGTGTCCGCAATTCCGCCTGCTCCCGGCGCCACGCCTCGATGTTGGCGTGGTGCCCCGTGAGCAGAACCTCCGGCACCGTCAGCCCCCGGTACTCGGGAGGCTTGGTGTACCAGGGGCAGTCCAGGCCCCCGCCGCGCGCGACGCTGAAGCTGTCGTTGGCGGCCGAGTCCTCGTTGTGCAGGGCGCCCTCGAGGCGCCGCACCACCGCGTCGGCGATCACCAGCGCGGGCAGTTCCCCGCCCGACAGCACGAAGTCGCCGAGGCTGATCTCCCTGGTGACCACCAGTTCCCGGGCCCGTTCGTCGATGCCCTTGTAGTGGCCGCAGACGATGATCAGTTCGCCCGCGTTCTCCAGCTCCGCCAGCAGGTCCAGGGTCAGGGCCTCGTCGAAGGTCGCGCCCTGGGGCGTGGTGAGGATGACCGTCGCCTCCCCGCGGCCCCGGCAGGCCTCGACCGCCTCGACCACCGGCGGCGCCATCATGATCATGCCCGCGCCGCCCCCGTAGGCGGTGTCGTCCACGGTGCGGTGCTTGTCCACGGCGAAATCGCGGATGTCCACGACGTCGTAGCGGACCAGTCCGGCGCGCTCGGCGCGCCCCGGGATGCTGGTGGCCAGCACCGTCCGGACCATCTCCGGAAAGAGGGTCAGGATGCGGATGACCGGCGCTTCACTCCCGGTTGACATCCAGCAGTCCTTCCGGCACGTCGACCACCAGGTCGCCCTCGAGCCCGTCGTCCGGCCGCAGGATGGGCGCGACGGCGGGGATCAGGATCTCCCCCCGGCCGTCGGGCACCACCAGGAGCAGCGGGCCGCCGGCGCGGCGCACCTCGTCCACGGTGCCGATCTCGTCCCCCGTCGCGGTCACGACCCGCCGTCCCAGGTAGCGGAAGGCCAGGCCGCCCCGCGGCCGCGGGAACGCCGGGTCCAGGTAGCTCGCACGCAGGAAGCCCAGCTCGCGGCCCACCAGTTCCTCGGCCCGGTCGCGGCCCTCGCTGCCCTCGAGCAAGAGCGCGACGCAGCCGCCGCCCGTGGGCCGATGGCGCAGGATCCCCGCCGCCGTGCCGTCCTGCCAGACCAGGAATCCGCTGTCCAGCAGGGGCTCGTGGAAATCGAGCAGCGGATAGAGCTTGACCTCGCCCCGCAGCCCGACGGCCTTGACGACCTCCCCGATGGCGACGAACGCGTCCACGCCCCTACTCGACGATCTCCAGCCCGAGGCGCTGGTCGGTGCGGGCGCTGACGGCAGCAAGCAGGACCCGCAGGGCCCGCGCCGTCTGCCCGCCCTTGCCGATCACCTTGCCCAGGTCCTCGGCGTGCACCTTGACCCGGTAGACGTCCCGGCCCTCGCGCCGCACGATGTCCACGACCACGTCGTCCGGGTGCTCGACCAGGTTGACCACCACGTAGGAGACGAGCTCGAGCACCCGCTCCTGGCCGATGGTCAGCTCGTCGGCGTGCTCCGGCGCCCCGCTCAATTCTCGCCGTCCTCGGCAGCGGCCTCGGCGGGGGCCTGGTCGGCCTCCCCGGCGGCCTCGGTC
>JACZKN010000034.1 GCA_014859985.1 Candidatus Krumholzibacteriia bacterium
GCCCGTCCAGCCGGGCCAGGCGTTTGCGCAGGTCCACGGTCAGACCCCGACGGCCCGGGCCAGCAGCCAGACGGCGCCGTCGCGGGCGGTGGTCCCGGACTCCACCGCCGCCCCCACGCAGGAGGGACAGCCCGAGCCGCAGGGACAGCCCCGGCCGTGGCTCAGGGCGGCGGCGCAGATCTCCTCGAACTGGTCGAAGATGCGCCGCGCGAAGCCCACGCCCCCGGGGAAGGAATCGTAGAGGTACAGGGTCGGCAGGCCGGTGAAGGGCGAGCGCACCATGGCCGTGGCGTGCAGGTCCGAGGGGTCGGCCATCACGAAGACCGGCGCCACGCGGCCCAGCAGGTGGGCCAGGCCCTTGAGCGCGTCGCCGAGGTCGCGGCCCAGGCCCGCCAGCTCGGCGGCCAGGTCGTCGGGCAGTTCCCACCAGAAGCTGGTGGTGTGCATTTCCATCTCCGGCAGGTGCACCCGACCGGCGCCCACGTTCTCGTGGGTGCCCAGCTTGATCTTCTTGTAGACGGTGACCTTGCTGATCAGCCCCACCTCGCCGACGGCCAGGCGGCCGCAGGCGAAGGGCCGGTCCTCCTCCGCGGTCAGGGTCTTCAGCTCGCTCTTGCGCTGGGCGTCGGTGTAGTAGTCGACCACCACCGGCTCCACGTGGGCCTCGCGCCGCTCCCAGTCCAGCTTGTCCACGTGGTGCTGCTGGGCGCCGTGGATGTAGATGGCGTCGTCGTGGAGCATCTCCTGGGCGCTGAACAGGTCCATCTCGCCGATGACGCGGCCGCCGGGCACCGAGCGGTCGATGATCACCACGTTGTCCGGCGCGGCGCTGCGCAGGCTCACGTCCTCGGCCGGGTAGGTGTCGGCCATCCAGTGGAAGCGGTCTCCGCCGCGGTGCAGCACGCCCTGGTCGGCCAGGTAGCCCAGGATCTCCTGCACCTGCTGCCCGCCGTAGCGCTCGTCCACGGTGAAGGGCAGCTCGAAGGCCGCGCACTTCAGGTGGCTCATCAGGATCACCAGGTTGTCCGGGTCCAGCGTGGCGTGCTCGGGGCTGCGGCCGAAGAAGTAGTCGGGGTTGCCCACGATGTACTGGTCGGCGGGGCTGCTGGAGGCCACCAGCACCACGCAGCTGAGGTTCTGGCGGCGGCCGGCGCGGCCCGCCTGTTGCCAGGTGCTGGCGATGGTGCCGGCGTAGCCGGCCATGATGCACACGTCCAGCCGTCCGATGTCGATGCCCAGTTCCAGGGCGTTGGTGGAGACGACGGTGGTCACGCTGCCGTCGCGCAGCCCCTGCTCGATGGCCCGGCGCTCGTTCGGCAGGTAGCCGCCGCGGTAGCCCCGCACGTCGCCGCTCTTGATCCCCACCCGGCGGCCGGACTTCTCCAGGTAGGTCAGCAGCAGCTCGACCCGCATGCGGCTGCGGGCGAAGACGATCAGCTGGCAGCCGGTGGCCATGAAGCGCTCGGCCAGGGCCCGCGTGGTCTTGACCACCGACTGGCGGATGCCCAGCTCGGCGTTCACCACCGGCGGGTTGTAGAAGATGAAGTGCTTCTCGCCCCGGGGCGCGCCGTTCTCGTCGACCACCGCGACCTCGCGGCCCACCAGGCGCTCGGCCAGCTCCTGCGGGTTGGCGATGGTGGCCGAGCAGCAGATGAACACGGGATCGGCGCCGTGGAAGCGGGCGATCCGCTGCAGGCGCCGCAGCACGTTGGCCACATGGCTGCCGAAGACGCCGCGGTAGTGGTGCACCTCGTCGACCACCACGTAGCGCAGGTTCTCGAAGAGCTTCACCCACAGGGTGTGGTGGGGCAGGATGCCCTGGTGCAGCATGTCCGGGTTGGTGACCACGATGTGGCCGCTGGAGCGGATCGCCCGCCGTGCCGTCTCGGGCGTGTCGCCGTCGAAGGTGAAGGTCTTGATGTCCGCGCCCAGGTCCGTGACCAGGCCGTGGACCTCGTGCATCTGGTCCTGGCTCAGGGCCTTGGTGGGGAACAGGTACAAAGCCCGCGCCTGCGGCTCGCGCAGGATCGTGTCCAGCACCGGCAGGTTGTAGCACAGGGTCTTGCCGCTGGCCGTGGGCGTGGGTACCACCAGCGAGCGGCCCTGCAGGGCCAGCCGCACCGCGGCGGCCTGGTGGCTGTAGAGCCGCTCGATCCCGCGTCCGGCCAGCACCGCGGCCAGGCGCGGGTCCAGCTCCGCGGGGATCTCCGCCAGGCGGGCCGGCTCCGGCGGCAGCACCTCCCAGCGCGTGACGTTGCGCAGGAAGCGGTCGTCGGCGCGGAGCTGGTCAAGGAGCTGGGCGAGGTTCACGCGGGCCTCCTGGCTCCTTCGCCGCGGGTCAGGGGCGGGGCTCGTCGTCGCGACGCTCTTCCCGGCGCTCGTCGCGGTATTCGTCGCGACGCTCGTCGCGGTGCTCGTCCCGGTGCTCGGGCCCGGGCTCGGACTTGGCCGCGCGGGCCGCGTCGTCGATCTCGCGCTTGACCTCGTCGGTGGCCGACTGGGTCGCCGACTTGAACTTGCGGATGGACTTGCCCATGGCCTCGGCGATCTCGGGCAGGCGCTTGGGGCCGAACAGCAGCAGGACCAGGGCCAGGATCAGCAGCAGTTCCCAGCCGCCCGTGACGCCGGGGATGATCGCAAGGGGCAGGGTCATGGCCGGACCTCCGAGGTCTAGCGGTACCACCTGAGGATCTGCGAGGCGATGAAGACGCCGATCACGCTCATCAGGTTGAAATGCAGCTGGAACCCGAACGTCACCTCGAGGATGACCAGGTTCACGTGGGCCGTCGGCAGCCCGAAGGGCACGTAGCGCACGAAGAGCTGATGGGCCACGGTCCCCTCCTCGAGGAACAGGCCGATCACCTCGCTGAAGATGGCGCCGATCAGGACACCCAGAAGCAGGGTCAGCGCCACCGTGCCGAGGGACTTGCGCATACGATGCCCACCTTCGCGTCGGTCCGGACGCGGGCCGCTTCCCGCTCCGGGCAACCAAGATAGTCCGCGCCCCCGGCGCGAACCACTTCTTTTGCGGTCACGGACGGGCGCCGGCTCAGGGCACGGCCGCCAGGGCGTCGCGCACCCGCCGCCAGTCCGGCCCCAGGAGCAGCACCGCGTCCTCGCTGCAGCGGGCGTCCCATTCCCGCACCACCGGGATCCCGCCCAGGCGCTGGGCCAGGCGGCGGGCCGCCTCCTCGTCCAGCCGCCGGTTCACCAGCAGGGTCGCCGGCGCCGCCGGTTCCGGGGCGTTGCCGACCCCGCCGATCACCAGGCCCGCCGCCTGGCCCAGCGCCTGGGCGGGATCCCGGTGGTGCGGGAATGGGA
>JACZKN010000226.1 GCA_014859985.1 Candidatus Krumholzibacteriia bacterium
CGCGTCGAGCCGGTCCGGCGACACGCCTTCCTCCCGCAAAAGGACGGCGGCCACGCCCGGATCGACGACGCGCCAGCGCGGGTCGCCGGTCGCCGCCGCGAGCAGGCAGTGGGTGGCGGCCAGGGCCACCTCCTGCGCGCAGGCCACGGCGCGGGCCGGCAGCAGGACGACAAGGCGTGCCTGCGCTCCCGCGGTCGGGCCGGCGATCGGACGTGCGGCCTGGCACAGGAGATCCAGGCCGGCCAGCCAGGCCGCGGCGTCCGCCGGGTCGGGCTGCCGCCTGGCCCGCGGCACGGCCTGTTCGGCGACGGACGCCCACACGACGCAGCCGCTCTGCGGTTCGGCCAGGCGGGCCAGCAGCTGCAGGTGCCCCTGCTCCACCAGCAGCACCGCCACCAGCAGGTGGGTAGCCCCGGTACCGGCGGCCAGGTCGTGCAGGAAGGCCGGGCTCGTGCCCAGGGCGCTGCGCACCCGGCCGGCCATCAGGTAAGGCAGCAGGCTGTCCGCGGGAACGACGCTGAAGCCGGCCCGGTCCAGGGAGCGCTCCAGGGCGGCGGTGGCCGCGGCGCGCACCTCGGCCACCGGCACCGGCAGGTCGGCCGCGGACGTGCCGGAGATGAACAGCAGCACCGGTGCCCGCGGCGGGACCGCCGCCTGCTGCGCCGCCGCCGGCGCCACGGCCGCCGCCAGCAGCACCGCCAGGAGCGTCCAGGCCGTCCGGTTCCTGCCGCGCCGCCGGGCCATCAGAACAGCGTCCCCAGGGCGCGGTCCACGACGGTCTGCGTCACTTCGTGCTGGCTGGCCGAGCCGCCGCCGAAGAGCTTGCGGCCGAGGGAGTCGCCGTCGTGGTGGACCTGGGCGGTCCAGAGCACGCCGCCGGTCTGGGTCTCGACCAGGGTGAACGTGGCGGTCACCTGGTAGATGCGCTGGTTGCTGACCCGCTCGAGGCCGTAGTCGTCGACGGTGCCGAGGAAGAAGGCGTCCACCTGGAGCTCCTTGCCGAGGGCGACCAGCTGTTCCGGCGACGGTACCTCGTCGACCGTCAGCCGCTGGCGGGTCATCGCGCCGAGCACCTCGCCCAGGGCCACGACCTCGAACACCTCGCGCCGCAGCAGGCGGGTGGTGAACACCGAGTGCAGACGCGTGGCCGCGTGCACGTCCTGGCTGAGGTTGTGGAAAGGCAGGACCGCGACGCGGCGCACGAAGCTGGCGTCGACGTCGTCCCGCACGAACGACGAGGTGCCGGAGGAGCAGGCCCCCAGGGACAGCGCCAGCAGGACCAGGATGAGCCATGGGGGCAGGGATCTCGTCTTCATCGTGTCCTCCCGGGCCGTGGCCCGCTCCTTCGCCAAGGAAGGAGATGGGAATTAGAAAGTCCAGGTTCCTCGTGCGTTGAGATTGACAGGCGTATTCCGTTGGTCCCGTTCCTTGATGAGCGTCTGCTCGGCGCCCGCTTCCAGCGTCAGCCGCGGGCGTGCCCGCCAGGTCGCCCCGACGCCGGCGCCGCGCCGCAGGTAGTCGCTGCGGGTGTCCTGGTAGTCCGAGGCGTACAGGCGCGGCTGCACCGATCCGCCGGGCAGCGGCGACCAGGTCAGGGCGTGCCGCAGGATCCACTGCTCGTCGTCGCGCACCCGGTAGCTGATGTCGCTGGTCAGGGCCAGCAGGGGCAGCAGGGCCCAGTTCAGCCGCCAGTCGGTGTCGTTGAAGCGCGTGAAGCCCGAGCCGGCCTCCTGGTCGCTCCAGCGGTCGGCCCGCCGCAGGGTGGCGACCATGCTCGGGCGGATGTCCCCGCGCAGGGTCGTGATGAAGGCCCAGGAGTGGGCCCGGCCGTCGATGTCCTCGGCGTCGCGGACGCCGTAGGAGACGGTCTGGCTCAGGGTCAGGCGCGGGAAGATCAGCCAATCGACGTTGGCGCTGCCGGTGTGGGTCAGGTGCCGGGCCGTGTAGCTGTTGTCCTCGTTGCGGAGGTAGGCGAAGCGCCAGGAGAGGTCGCGCCGGGCCAGGCTGCTGAGGGACAGGTGCTGGGAATTGGCGTCCGTGTTGCGTCCGGTCGGCGAGTCCAGGCGGTAGATCTGGTGCTCGCCCTGCAGGCGCCAGCCGCCGAACCGCCAGGCCGCCCCCAGCAGGTGCGACTGGTTGGTCACCCGCTCGTCGTCGTCCAGGAAGCGCCGCTGGTCCAGGTCGGCGGCGTAGCGGACCTCCAGCGCCGGACGCAGCGCGTAGCGCACCTCGCCGCGCAGACGGCCGCGCGCGGTCCGCGCGACCGACTCGGCCGTCGTGTCGGCCGGCCCGTAGACCTCCCACTCGGTGACGCGGATGTCGGGCTCGGTCAGGCCGGACTTCACGTCCACGAGCTTCAGGCGCCGGTGGACCAGGGGCTCGGTGAAGGTCAGCAGCCAGCCCTGGCGGCCGTCGGCCAGGTCCCGGTAGACCATCGCGTAGGCGCCCGGGTCGAGGGGATCGCCCCAGTCGCGCCCCTCGGGGTCGTCGCTCACGTAGACCAGCCAGCCGATCAGGCCGGGGAAGCCCACGCGGGTGTCGACGTACAGGGCCGCCGAGACGAGCGTCTCGGGCTCGCCGAAGTCGAAGATCAGGTTGCGCCAGTCGCCGCCGTACTGCTGCACCGGCGGGGCGCTGTCGCCGATGTTCACCCCCGACGGCGCGTCGCGGTCGCCGTCGTACAACCGGGAGTCCTCGACCGGATCGGCCTCGAGGGGGTCCAGGAATCCGGGCGTGTCGTCCAGGCTGAAGCCGCCCCACAGGGGCTGCAGGAGGCGCTCGCCCCCGGCGACCTGCCGCTCCCCGTCCTGCCGGAAGTGGGAGATGACGGCGTCGATGTCGTAGCTGCCGCGGTTGCCGGCGAAGCGGTGGGCGCCGCGGTACTGCAGCTGGTGGCTGCGGTAGGTGACGGAGCTCCCGTAGGTACGCAGTTCCTGGCGGGACCGGCCGAAGGAGTAGCGCAGATCGTCGTTCCCGGCGAACCAGTGGCGCAGGCTGAAATCCTGGTTGGACTCGCGGGTTTCCAGGTCGTTGCCGTCATCCTCGCGCCACGAGGCCCGCCGCTGCAGGTTCAGGTCCGCCTCCCAGGAGCCGGTATGGGCGCGCAGCCAGGTGCCGAACTCCGCGTTCTCGTCGCGCCGTGCGGTCAGCCCGGTGCCCATCCAGTCCCGGCGCAGGGCGCGCCCCGTGAACGATCCCTGCCAATGGTCCTGCCGGTAGTTGAGGGCGAACGAGGGGACCAGGGACGTGGTCCGGGTGTAGGTGCGGAAGTCGAGGACCCGGCCCTCCAACTGCTCGCGGCGCGTCAGGAGGTCCACGTTCAGCAGCCAGGACCGGCTCAGGTCGATGCGTTGGCCGAGGTTGTAATTCTCCAGCAGGGTCTCGGTACGGTAGGCGGTCAGGCCCGCGCCGCCCGACTGGCGCGTCGCGCTCACGTCCGCCCGCCCGTCCAGGGCCGCGGCGGGGATCGCGCCCAGCCCGGGCAGCGAACCGGCCAGCGCGACCAGAACGGCCCAAAGCGGCGGTCGGTGGGGGCGCAGCTTCGCTGGCGGCAGCAAGGCAAGCAAGGTGTGGTCCCGTCCCTGACCTCGAGCTGCAGGTGTCCGCGGTTGCGGTCGGGCCAGGGCCGCGCCGCCTCGTCGGCCGCGCTGCCGGCCCGCGAGGGCGCAGCCGGGGAATCCCGACGCCGGAGCGCCGGGCATGAGCAAGTTAAAAGGATAACAGTTGCGCGAGGGCGAATCAATCCGTTCGTAGCAAACAAGTTGAGAACGCTTAGCAAGACGGGATATCCGACTGGAGCAGGATGGGTTCGGCGACTGCGAAAAGTCTGCCGCCACCGCCTGGGCTAGGGTCCGGCCACCCCTGCGGTCGCGAGCGCCGCCCCGCCGGAAGGCTGATTCAACTGATGGCAGCCCAGGCACAGCCCCTGGGGCTCCGCCAAAGGACGCAGGCGGTCCTCGGTGCCGGCGGTCAGCTGGTGGCACGAGATGCATTCGATGCGGCCGCCAGGCAAGGGGATGCGCGGGTCGATGATCTCGCGCATGCGCCGCACCACCGGTCCGCGGCCGGGACGGACGTCGATCCCGACGGGATGGCTGGCGTGTTCGACGAAGGCCAGCCGGTCGGCGGCAGGCACGGCCTGCCAAGCGGTGCTGCGCGATTCGGAGTGGCACCACAGGCAGGGTGTGCTCGGCGCCTGCCCCCGCAGGAGCGCAGCGTTCTCGTGGTAGAGGCGGCCGGCGGCCCGGTGCGCCTCGTCAAGGTCCACGAGGCTGCCCTTGCCGTCGTGGCAGGGCAGGCAGTGGGCCCGGTCCACGCCTTCCAGGTCGCCCAGGGCCACGGTGCCGGCGGTCGTCGCCACCGTGCCCGGGCTGTGGAATCCATGGCAGTCCAGGCACCGGCCGCGCCCGTGGAACGTCGGTGCCGGGCCGGGGCTTGTGGCCCCGGGGTGGCAGCCGACGCAGCGTTGCGCGATCAAGGCAGCCCCGGCGGAGGAGGTCGAGCCCGGCTGCGCATGGCACAGCCGGCAGGAGACGGCGTCGTGGCCGCTCGCGGCCGGCGAGGCGGTGACGGCGGGGCCCGCGGCGCCCGCCATCAGCGCGGCGGCGGCGACCGATACCAGGAGGTGCGGGTGCCGGTTGCGATCCGTCATGAAGGCGATGATCGGCGGTTTTTGGGGGTCTATTAGACAAAAAAGAGAACACTAGATCAATGTTGGTTCCCGGATGCCGTCGCCGTCGGTTGTCGCCCGCAGGAGACAAGGAGGAAAATCGCGGCGACAGCGGGGTGGGGCCGGGTACAGGAACGTCCCGGCCTCTTGCCGTTTAAGGTGGCCAACGGCCGGGTGTTGGCCGTAGTGTCCCCTGCAGCGGCCCGAGGCGCTGCCCTGGCACGGGCCTTGCCACTGCCCAACGCCCCCCGGCCCCGTCAGGAAGGACGATCGAACGTGAACCGAGCCCGGCCCCGTCGCACGACCGCCCGGCGGATGCTCCTGCTGGTGGCCTGCGCCCTGGTGCTGGCGGCCCTGCCGGCCGAGGGCGATCTGGTACGCGACCAGGACGCGGTCCCGATCCCGGACGCCCGTGCCATCTACGAGCTGGTGCGGCGCGCCTTCGAGGACGGCGACCAGCAGATCATGGCGGACCTCGTCCACGCCGACGGCTTGCGGGTCCGGCGCGGCGGCGGCGACCTGCGCGAGACCACCTACAGCCCCAGCCAGGCTTTCTACTACTTCAAGAACCTGTTCCAGGTCGAGCGGACCGTCACCTTCACCTTCCTGCGCATGGAGGAGGCCGACGGCGGGCGCGTGCACGCCATGGCCACGTGGGTTCATCGCCGGCCGGGCGATGCCGCGGACCGCGAGGTGCAGCTCGTCTTCGTGCTCAGCCGCCAGGGCCCGACCTGGCGGCTGGCGGAGATCACCACCATCGGCTAGGGAGGCGGGATGTTCCGGTCGCGGGCCAGGATCCTGCCGGCGGTGGGAGTGGGCTGCCTCGTGGGCCAGGGGATCCTGCTGGGCCTCGCTGCCGCGGCGCCCCCCGGGCAGGGGGGCGCGGTCCTGCCGGCGCGGGGCCTGTTCCTGTTGTTGACCGTGCTGCTGACGGTCGTTCTCTCCTTCTGCCCCGCGGCTCGCGGTCACCGCCTGGCCCGACGCCTGTGGCGCGTCACCACCCTGGTCGGGGTCGCGGTGCTGCTGGCGCTGGCGGTGTGGAAC
>JACZKN010000227.1 GCA_014859985.1 Candidatus Krumholzibacteriia bacterium
GCCGCCGGGCGGCGGCGCCCGGTCCGGCCCGCCCCGTCGCACAGGGCCAGGGCCAGCACCTCGTCCATGGTGTCCACCAGGTGCACGGTCAGCTTGCGCCGGATCACCGGCGAGAGCTCGCGGAAGTCCTTCTCGTTGTCCCGCGGGATGATCAGGTGCCTGGAACCCGCGCGCAGGGCGGCCACCGCCTTCTCGGGCAGACCGCCGATCGGCAGCACCTTGCCGCGCAGGGTGACCTCGCCGGTCATGGCCACGTCCTTGCGCACGGGCACGCCCATGAGCAGCGAGACGATGGCGGTGGCCATGGCGGTGCCGGCGCTGGGACCGTCCTTGGGGATGCCGCCCTCCGGTACATGGATATGGATCTGGTTGTCCTTGAACCACTTGGCCGAGGTGTCACGGCACTTGCCGCGGGCGTAGCTCAGCGCGGTCTCCGCCGACTCCTTCATCACGTCCTTGAGGTTGCCGGTGATGGTGATCTTGCCCTGGCCGGGCACCGCCGCCACCTCGATCTCCAGGATCTCGCCGCCGGCCATGGTCCAGGCCAGCCCGATCACCACCCCGATCTCCGCCTCCCGGTCCACCGCCTGGTGGCGGAACTTGGGGATGCCCAGGTAGCGGGGCACCGCCGCGGCGGTCACCGGGCCGGGGAAGCGGCCGGTCTCGGCCTTGAACTTGGCCGCCTTGCGGCAGATGCCGGCGATCTCGCGCTCCAGGGAACGCACCCCCGCCTCGCGGGTGTAGCCGTCGATGATGGCCTGGAAGGCCGAACGGCGGAAGCCCCCCGCCCAGCCTCCGACGCCGTTGCGCTTCATCTGCCGGGGCGCGAGGAAGCGCTCGGCGATGGTCAGCTTCTCGTGCTCCAGGTAGCCCGGCAGCCGGATGATCTCCATCCGGTCCTCCAGCGCCGCCGGGATCGTGTGCAGGCTGTTGGCGGTGGTGATGAACATCACGTTGGAGAGGTCGAACTCCACCTCGAGGTAGTGGTCGCTGAAGGTGGAATTCTGCTCCGGGTCCAGCACCTCGAGCAGGGCGCTGGCGGGGTCGCCGCGGAAGTCGGCCCCCATCTTGTCGATCTCGTCGAGCAGGAAGACCGGGTTGCGGGTGCCCGCCTTGCGCAGCGACTCGATGATGCGGCCGGGCTTGCTGCCGATGTAGGTGCGCCGGTGGCCGCGGATCTCCGCCTCGTCGCGCACGCCGCCGAGGCTGATGCGCACGAACTTGCGGTTCATGGCCTCGGCGATGCTGCGCCCCAGGCTGGTCTTGCCCACGCCCGGGGGGCCCACCAGGCAGAGGATGGTGCCCTGCATGGTGCGGGTCAGCTTGTAGACCGCCAGGAACTCGACGATGCGCTCCTTGACCTTCTCGAGGCCGAAGTGGTCGGCGTCGAGCTGGGCCTTGACCTTGGCCGTGTCGATGCGGTCGCGGGACTTCTTCTTCCAGGGCAGGGCCAGCAGCGTGTCCAGGTAGTTGCGCACCACCGTGGCCTCGGGACTCATGGGCGACATGCGCTCGAGACGGGCCACCTCGCGCCGCGCCACGTCGAGGGCCTCGGCGCTCATGTCGCTGTCCTCGATGCGCTGGGCGTACTCCTCGATCTCCGTGTCCTCGTCGGCGGTGTAGCCCAGCTCCTTGCGGATGGCGCGCAGCTGCTCGTTGAGGTAGAACTCGCGCTGGTTGCGCTGGACCTGGCTCTGCACCTCCGAGTCGATGCGCGCCTCCACCTCCAGGATGTCCAGCTCGTTGGCCAGCACCTGGTTGATGCGCGAGAGGCGGCGGGCCAGGCTGGGCTCCTCCAGCAGGTCCTGCTTCAGGGGTACCTTGCCCAGGATGTAGGCGCTGATCGAATCGGTCATGCGCACGATGTCGTCGAGGTTAAGCACCGAGAGCAGCACCTCGTCCGGCAGCCGCTTGTTCAGCCGCACGTACTCCTTGAAGCGCTCCTTGATGGAGCGGCTGAGGGCTTCGGCCTCGGTGCCCTCGGCCCCCTGTTCCTGCATCGGCCGCTGGTCCACCTCGAGGAAGGTGCCGGCCTCGTGCACGTCGTCCACGTGCACCCGGGCCACCCCCTCCACCAGGATCTTGAGGGTCTCGTCCGGCGTGCGGATGATCTGCAGCACGCGGATGACCGTGCCGACCTCGAAGAGGTCGCCGGCCTGCGGCTCCTCGGTCTCGGGGGAACGCTGGGCGATGACGCACAGCAGCTTGTCCCGCTCCATGGCCGCCTCGACGGCCGCCACCGAGGCGGGCCGGCCCACGAGCAGGGGCGTGACCATGGACGGGAACACCACCACGTCGCGCAGCGGCAGCAGAGGCAACCGGCGCGCGAGCTCGATCTCGGTGCCGTCGGGAGCGGGCACGGTGTAGGCAGGGGTCATCTCGCTCCTCGGGGCCGGCCTGCCTCGGTGGCGGCCGTCGAGGCGGCCATGGAGC